>NZ_JBEZJQ010000011.1:69410-291401 GCF_040653135.1 Actinomadura sp. NPDC048021 | reverse complement strand
CGCCGGGACCGGCGCGGCGGGCGCCCGGCAGGCCGAGGCGCCCGGCCGCGGGGAGCCGCTCGCCGAACTGGCGGAGCGGATCGGCGCGGCGGCGATGGCGTGCCCGGACGTCCTGGGACTCACGGCCGGTCCGCGCGGCTGGATCGCGACCTACCGCGCCGGGCCCCCCTACGCGGGGGTCGCGGTGCACGACGCGGTGGTCGAGGTGGGGGTGGTCGTCCGGTACGGACGGCCCTTCGCCGAGATCGCCGAGGACGTACGGCGTCTGGTGCGCCCGCTGGCCGGTCGGCGGACGGTGGACGTGGTGATCGGGGACGTGGCCGATGGCGGCTGATGACCCCGCCGAGGCGAGAGGGTGATCGAGATGGATGTGCGAGTGCCGTGGCCCGTGATCGGCCTGATCGTCGGGCTGGCACTGGGGTTCGCCGGGGCGTTCGGCGGCGCCGGCGCGTTCTTCCTCGTCCTGTTCCTCGGGGCGCTCGGCTTCGTGGTCGGCCGGGTCATCGAGGGCAGCCTCGACCTCGGGCAGGTCTTCTCGACGAGCCGCACGGGGCGGCGGCCGCGATGACCGAGGAAGAGCGGGGCAGGACGACGATCCGTGAGCGGTCCGTCGCGCGCATCGTCGCGGAGGCCGCGCAGGACGTCGAAGCGTCCGGCGGGCTCGGCCGGACCATCGTCGGCGTGCCGATCCCCGGGCGGGGGCCCGCGCGCACGGAGGTGCGGGTGCACGGCGACATCGTCACGGCCAAGGTGGCGCTGTCGGTGGCCTACCCGATGCCGGTCCGCGCGGTCGCCCGCGAGGTGCGCCAGCGGGTGCGGGAGCGGGTGGCGGAGCTGACCGGTCTCACCGTCGGGCAGGTGGACATCGAGGTGGCCGAGCTCGGGCGCCCCACCGCGGGTGAGAGGACCGTGCGGTGACCGCCCAGGCCGGGGCGCGGCCCGCCGCGGAGCCGAGCACGCGGCCGGCCGGTTCGCGGAAGGCCGACCGGGCGGCCAGGCACACGTTCCGCTCGCAGCGGGTGCTGCCGGCCCTCGCTGCGGCGCTGCTGATGACGGCGGCCGGGGTGCTGACGGCGATCGAGGTCATCTCGGCGGCCCTGAACCACCCGGCGCGCATCTTCCCCTACGGGTGGGTGCGGGACGCGAACTGGGACGGCGTGTACGCGCGCGCGATCTTCGCCGGCCTGGCCGTCGTCGGCGTCTGGTTCCTGCTGGCCGCCGTGCTGCCGGGCAAGTCACGGATCGTCCCGCTGCACGGGCGGGATCCGAGCCTGATGATGGGCGTGAGCAGGCGGGGGCTCAAGCGCTCCGTCGCCGCCGCGGCCGAAGGCGCGCCCGGGGTGTCGGGCGTCAGCAGGGTCCGGCTGGGGCGCCGGCGGGTGCGGGTGGTCGCGGAGACGCCCGTGCGCGAGCCCGCGGGCCTGGACGCGGAGGTCACCGAGGCGGTGCGGGAGCGGCTCGACCGGCTCGACCCCCTCCCCACCCGCTCCGTCACGGTGCGCATGAAGCACCGGGAGATCTGATGGACCGCCGCAACGCGCACGTCAACCGCACGGGCCTGTTCATTCTCGGCCTGCTCCTCGCCGCCGCCGGGGGGCTCGGCCTCGCCCGCGGCTTCGGCGCCTTCGGGAAGGCCCGGGCCTCCGGCCCCGTCCTCACCGCCGAGGCGCGCCGCTTCGCCGACGGCCACGGCTGGTTCTGGCCCGCCGTCGCGGCGGTGGCGGTCGTCCTGGCGCTGATGGGGCTGTCCTGGATGCTCGCCCAACTCCGTTCGAGCCGGGTGCGGGGTCTCTCGCTGGAGCCGGACATCCGGGCCGGCGCGACGCGGGTGGAGGCCAAGGCCATCACGGACGCGCTGGAGACCGAGATCGGCGAGTACCCGGGCGTGCGCAGGGTGCGGGCCCTGCTGGTCCGCTCGCCCAAGGGGGCCGGGCTGCGGGTGAGCATCCTCTACGGGCAGGAGGCGGATCCCGACGAGCTGCGGCGCCGCATCCAGGACGAGGCCCTCCCGCGGCTCTGCGCCGCCCTCGAACGCGAGTCGATTCCCACGGTGGTGCGGCTGCGGCTGACCCCCCGCGAGCAGCCCGCGACCGTCGTCTGACGCCCCTCGGCGAACATTTCTTCAAGACCGGTGGGCGAACGCCCGTGCAGGGTGGCCGCATGAGCGAGTCCGACGTTGAGCTTTCGCACGGGATGCACGGGATGCACGGGATGCACGTGGTGCAAGACGGGCCGCGGCAGGCGCCGCCGCTGCTGCTCGTCCACGGATCGGGGGCCTCGGGCGGCACCTGGAAGCCGATGATCCCGGCGCTCGCCGCCCACCGGCACGTCGTCCGGGTCGACCTGCCGGGCTGCGGGCAGTCCCCGCCCGCCGCGTCCTACGACGTGCCCGACCAGGCGGACCGCGTGGCCGCGCTGCTGGACGGCCTCGGGATCGACCGCGTCGACGTGGCCGGGCACTCCAGCGGCGGCTACGTCGCCACCGCGCTCGCCGAGCGGCGTCCCGGCCTCGTGGGGTCGCTCGCGCTCATCAGTACCGGGCCGGATCCGGACGCGCTGCTCCGGCAGCCGCTCCTCATCCGGGCCCTCCTCTCCCCGCCCCTCGGGCCGCTGCTGTGGGCGAGGCGGTCGGACGCGATGATCCGCCGCGGGATCGGTGCCGCGGCCGCGGGCCCCGTGGACGTCCCGGACGAGCGGGTCTCCGGGGTCCGGGCCATCACGTACCGCTCCATGCGGGCGGTGCTGCGCCGGAACACCGCCTACGTCGCCGAGCGCGGCGTGCCCGAGCGCCTCGCCGCCGTCCGGGTCCCGCTGCTGGTGGTCTTCGGCGCCGCCGATCCCCGCTGGAGGCCCTCGTCGGCGCGCCGGTACGAGGCGGTGCCGGACGCGCGGATCGAGATGCTGCCGCGGGCGTGGCCGCCGCGCCGTGGCTCGCGGTCGACGACGTCGCCTGGCCGGCCTCCTGGCCGACCCGGGTCCCCGCGCGGCACGGCGGACGCGTCCTCGCCGGGACGTGACCTCGGTAGCGCGCCGCATCAGGGCGGGGCGTCCAGGAGGCCGGACTCGCGGGCCTTGGCGGCGGCCTCGGTGCGGGACGCGGCGCCGAGCTTGGTGAGAATTCTGGTCACGTGGGTGGCGACGGTGTTCGCGGAGATGAAGAGCTCCGCGGCGATCCGCTGGTTCGTCCGCCCGCCCGCGAGGAGGCGCAGGACGTCGAGTTCGCGGCGGGTCAGGCCGAAGGCGCGGGCGGCGCCCCCGCCCTCGCCGGGCGGGGCGGCGTCGTCGGTGAGGCGGCCGCGGGCCGCGAGGTCGTCGATGCGCGCCCGCAGCGGGGCGGCGCCCAGGTCGTCGGCGATGGCGCGCGCCTCCCGCAGCCGGGACCGGGCGCCGGGACGGTTGTTGGACGCGAGCGCCGCGCCCGCGGCCTCCACCAGCACCACGGCGGTCTCGTAGCGGTTGCCGAGGTCGCGCCACGCCGCGGCCGCCTCGTCCCAGGCGGCCAGTTCGCCGCCCTCCGTCAGGGCGCGGAAGGTGCGGCGGTAGGCGTCCATCACCGGGGTCTCGGTGCGCAGCGAGCCGAGCATGCGGGCGAGGGCCGCGAGCCGGTCGGCGGTCTCATCCGCGACCCGCCGGTTCCGCGGCGCGGCCGCGCGCCGGGCCCGCTGCACGCGCGCGCCGAGCACCGCGAACCGCGCCGTCTCCTGCGGCGGCCAGCGGCCCGCCGCCGTCGGCAGGTGCTCGCCGACGACGTGGTCCGCCGCGCCGAGGTCGTCCTGGCCGAGCGCGCGGTCGAGGCGCAGCAGGGCCAGCCAGGACTTCGCCTCCGCCGCGCCGACGGTGTGCATGGCGAACTCGGTGACCTGGCGCAGGAGCGTCCCGCCCAGCTCGGTCTGCCCGCGCCGGTGCGCGATCTCCGCGGCGATCAGGCGCAGGAACGCGGCGTACAGCGGGGGCGGCGCCAGGGCGAGTGCGTCGTCGACGACGCGCATGGCCTCGTCCCAGCGTCCCAGGTAGACCAGGGGGACGCCGCGCGTGTTGGCGAGCATGCTGCCGCGGGACCGGGCCTGGCCGAGCCGTTCGGCGACCTCCTGCCCGGTGCGGGCGAGCTCGACCGCCTCCTCGTACCGCCCGGCGTCGCCCAGGAAGGTCGACTCCCATTGGAAGGTGGTCAGGAACGTGTGCGCGTCGCCGGCCGCGTCGGCGGCGCGGCGGGCCTCGGCGAAGGCGCCGGCTGCCTCCTCCAGTTCGCCGTGCGTGCCGTGGAGCGCGCCCAGGACCAGCAGCGCGGGCGCGCGCAGGGCGTCGTCGCCGAGCCGGTCGGCGAGTTCCAGCGCCCGCGCGGCGTGCCGCCGGCAGTCGTCGAGGTCGAACGCCATGAACTCCACGAAGGCCAGGGCCGACAGCAGCCGGCCGCGCAGCTCCTCCGAGGCCCCGGGCGGCGCCAGCTCGACCGCCCGCCGCAGGTCGTCGCGGCCTCCGCCGTCGATGCGGCTCTGCAGCCGGCCGCGCAGGCCCAGCAGCCGGGCCGCCCGCTCCGGCTCGGCGGCCGGGTCCAGCTCGTCCAGGGCCGCGGTGCCGTACGCCACCCCGGCGGCCGACCGGCCCGCGTTGAACGCCGCCGTGGCCGCGCGTTCCAGCACGACCGTCCGGTCGGCGCCGATGAGCCGGGCCGGCTCCGGCGCCTTCGGCCAGTGCTCCAGGACGAGCTCCAGCAGGTGGAGCTGCTCGTCGTAGGCGTTCTGGCGGCCGGCGCGGTCGGCGGCGTGCCACGCGGCGGGCAGGGCCCGCGCGAACTCGCCCGCGGCGGTCCAGTGCTCGGCCAGGGCCGTGCCGCCCGCGGCGGGACCGGCGGGCGCGGCGCGGTCGGCGAGCGCGGCCGCGTACCGGGCGTGCATGCGCCGGCGGCGGGGCGGCGGCAACGCGTCGTAGACCGCCTCGCGGATGAGGTCGTGGCGGATCGCGTACCCGTTCTCCCGCGCCACCACCAGCTCCCGCTCGGTCAGGTGGCCGAGGGCGTGCCCGAGGTCGCGGCCGGGCCCGCCGGCGACCGCGCTCACGAGGTCGTCGTCCAGTTCGGCGCCCGCCACGGCCATGGCCTCCAGCGCCTCGCGGGCCGGGTCCGGCAGGTCGGTGACGCGGGCGAGCAGGAGCGTCCGCAGGTCGCCCGGCGGCGTCTCGCCCGCGGTGCTCAGGGCCTCGACGAACAGCGGGTTCCCGCCGCTGCGCCGGTGGATCCGGACGCTGCGCGCCGGGTCGGGCGGCCGCCCGTCCGCGGCCGCCAGCAGCGCGGCGACGTGCCGGTGCTCCAGCGGGCCGAGGTCGACGCGCGACACCGCGTCGCTGCGGCCGAGCTCGGCCAGTGTCCGCCGGTTCGGATGCCCGGCGGCCAGCTCGCCGGTGCGGACGGTGCCGACCAGCAGCACCGCGACGCCCGCCAGGTTGCGGGCCAGGTAGGCGAACAGCTCGCGGCTCGACGCGTCCGCCCAGTGGAGGTCCTCGACGAGCACGACGACGGGCCGCGTCTCCGCCGCCCGGCCCAGCAGCGTCAGCATCTCCTCCAGCAGCCTGGCCGGGCCGTAGCGCGCGGGCGCCGGGCCGAGGTCCGGGAGCAGGTCGCCGAGGGCGGCCCCGCCCGGCGGGAGCAGCGCCGCCACCCGGTCGCGGCCGAGGCGGCGCACCAGATCGCGCAGGACGGCGACGAACGGCACGTACGGGGTGCCCTCCGAGCCGAGCTCCAGGCATCCCCCGGACAGCACCAGCGGGTCGCCGGGCAGGTCCCCCACCGCCGTCGCGACCAGCCGCGACTTGCCGATCCCCGCCTCACCCGAGACCAGGAGCGTCGCGGGGATCCCGGCCCGGGAACCCTCGTAGGCCGCCCGCAGGACGGCGATCTCGTCGTCCCGTCCGATCAGGACGGGGCTGACGACGGAACCGGTCATCGCCCCCTCCAAGCCCGGACCGGATGTCACCAACTCTGACGACGACAGCCTGCCATCGGTGCCGCCACTGTGAGGGGTATTGCCCACGACCGAAAAGGAACCGTCCGATGACTGGACAGAACGCCCGCCGCACCGTCACCGCCAACATCACGCTGTCCCTGGACGGCCGCGTCAACGGCGCCGGCGGCGAGTACGACATGAGCTGGATCGTCCCGCACGCCATGGCGTCCGCGTCCCGCGACCACATGGTGGCGGTCACCGGCGCGGCCACCACCGCCCTGCTCGGCCGCAAGAACTTCGAGGGGTTCGCCGGGTTCTGGCCCGCCGTCGCCGACGACGAGAGCGCCGACCCCAGGGACCGGGAGTTCTCCCGCTGGCTCAACGCGGTCGAGAAGGTCGTCTTCTCCACCACCCTCAGGGAGGCCGCCTGGGACAACGCGCGCCTCGCCGACACCGACCCCGTGACGGCGGTCAAGCGGCTCCGCGAGGAGGAGGGCGGCGACATCATCGTGCTGGCCAGCGCGAGCGTGATCCGCAGCCTCCTCCAGGCGGGCGAGGTGGACCGGCTGAGCATCACCCTGTGCCCCGAACTCGTCGGCGGCGGCGCCCGGCTGTTCCCCGACGGCCCCTCCGCGTCGTGGACGCTGGCCTCCAGCCGGGTCACCGAGAGCGGCGCGATCTGCCTCCTGTACGACCGGGCCGAGCGCTGAGCGGCCCCGACCGGACGGACCAACCGATGATCAACGAGGGGGACACATGAGCAGGGTCGTCAGCGCCCACGCCGTCTCGGTGGACGGCTACATCAGCGGCCGAACGCCCGACGGGGAGGAGGAGCTCGGACGCGGACTCGGCGACGCGGGAACGCTCTTCGACTGGTACTTCGACGGCGACACCCCGAGCCGGGAGTTCGGCGGGTTCAAGCTGAGCGAGGAGAGCGCCCGCGTCTTCGACACCGCCGCGGCACGCGTGGGAGCGGTGGTGGCGGGGCGCGTCACCTGGGAGCACTCCGGGCGCTGGGGCGGGGGCGGCCCCCACCCGACGGCGCCGCTGTTCGTCCTCAGCCACCGGGCCGTTCCCGGGATCGGCGAGCGGCAGACGCTCGTCACCGGCGGGATCGAGGAGGCGGTCGCGGCGGCACGCGAGGCGGCCGGGGACAAGGACGTCGCCCTCATGGGCGGCGGGGTGCTGACCTCCGCGCTGGAGGCGGGCCTGGTCGACGAGCTGATCCTCCACCAGGTGCCCGTCCTGCTCGGCGGCGGCCACGGCTACTTCCGCACGTTCCCGAAGCACGTGAACCTGCGGCTGCTGGAGGCCGTCCCGGCGCCCGGCGTGACCCACCTGCACTACGAAGTGATCCGATGATCCTCGTCACCGGCGGGCTGGGCATGATCGGCGCCCACACCGCACGCGCGCTCGCCGACCTCGGGCACGACGTCGTCGTCACCTCGCACCGGCGGAGCGAGGTCCCGTCCTTCCTCGCCGGACGGGTCACGGTGGAACGCCTCGACGTCACCGACCGGGACGCCTTCCTCTCCCTCGGCGACCGCCACGACATCGGCGACATCGTCCACCTCGCCGGCAGCGTCCCCGGCGAGGACCCGGTCGGCTACTTCCGCACGGACATGTCCGGCCTGCTCAACGCGCTGGACGCCGCCCGCTCCTGGGGCGTCCGCAGGTTCGCCGTCGCGAGCAGCCTCGGCGCGTACATCGGCCGCCCGGAGATCCCCTGGCGGGAGGAGCTCGCGCTCCCCACGGCGGACCTGCCGCACCTGATCATCGCCTTCAAGAAGGCCGTGGAGCCGCTGACCACGCACGCCCTCCAGGGCAGCGGCGTGCAGCCGGTCGTCCTCCGGATCGGGACGGTCTGGGGACCGCTCGTCGACCCGGAGTCCCCGTTCTTCCACGTCCCGCCGTACGTCAGCGCGGTGCTCCGCGGTGAGCGGCCGCCGCCGCTGCACGCCGAGGACGGCGGCGACTGCTGCTACGCACCGGACGCGGGGCGGGCGATCGCCCTCCTGATGACCGCGAGGACGCTGGGGCACGACACCTACAACGTCTCCAGCGGGCGGCCGTTCACCAACCGCGAGGTCGCCGACGCCCTGGAGGCGATCACGCCCGGCCTGCGGCTCGACCTGCTGCCCGGCAGGCGGAACGGCCCCGGCGAGGACCCCTACCTCGACATCGGCCGGCTCACCGGCGACACGGGGTTCACGCCGGAGTTCGACGTCGCCAAGGCGGTCGCCGACTACGTCGCCTGGCGCGCCGGCAACCCCCGCTGACCGGGACCTCCCGCCCCTCCCGGCCCGCCCCCGCTCGCGTGGGGCGGGCCGGTCAGGCGTCTCGGGCGAGGGCGTCGACGGCGGCGACGTCCTCGTCCGTGAGAGCGAAGCCTTCGAGGTCGAAGTTGGCGGCGATGTGCTCCCGGCGCGACGACCTCGGAAGGATCACGATGTCGTGCTCCAGATGCCAGCGGAGGACGACCTGGGCGGGCGTGACTCCGTGCCGCCGGGCGATCCCGGTGAGGACGGGGTCGCGCAGGTCGGTGTTCTTCAGACCGCTGTAGCCCTCGACCACGATCCCCCGGCGCCGGTGCTCGTCCAGCAGCGCCGGGTCGTGCTGCGCCGGGCTCCACGAGATCTGGTTGACCGCCGGCCGCCGCCCGGTGGCCTCCGTCAGGCCGTCGATCAGCGCCGGGCTGTAGTTGCTCACCCCGGCATGGCGGACCAGTCCCGCGTCCTGGGCGTCCAGCAGCGCCCGCCAGGTCGGGACGAGCTCGTCCCCGCCGGTCGGCCAGTGGATCAGCCAGAGGTCCACGTAGCCGGTGTCGAGCAGGCGGAGGCTCGTCTCCAGGGTGCGGCGGGCGTCCCGCGCGTCCTGCGGGCGCAGCTTGGTGGTGACGAAGACCTCCTCCCGGTCGACGCCGCTGTCCTTCAGGGCCCGGCCGACGTCCGCCTCGTTGCGGTACAGCGTGGCGGTGTCGACGTGCCGGTAGCCGATCTCCAGCGCCTCCCGCACCGATGCGTACGCCGCCTCGGGCCGCAGCTGCCAGGTCCCGAAACCGATCATCGGCAGCGCGCCGCCGCCGGGCAGAGTCACAGTCCGCGTCATGCATCGCATTCTTCCCCGCGATCAGCGTCCCGCAACGATTTCCGTTTCCTGACGCCCGGTGCCCCGGAGGGGCCTTCCGAGCCGCGCGTCCCGTCTGTCAGATCGTGTCTACGTCTGTACGGAATCTCCTGGCGGACAGGCTGACAACAACGATCTTCTTGTGAACACGTGAGCAGCCGGGCGACCGTGGAATCCGCCGCGGGCTCTGCGCCCAGTCCCCTCCCCAGGAGACCCGATGAAGCTGCCTTCGTACGCCGCCGCCCTCGTGACGGCGACCCTGCTCACCTCGTTCACCGGCCCGGCCGAGACGCCGGCGGCCCGGGCGGCCGGCGGCCAGGCGCCCGGCGTCCGGGCCCTGCCGAGCGTGAACATGGAGGCCACCGTCAAGGCCGCCCAGATCGACCCGCGGCGGGCGGACGACACGCTCACCCCGGGCGCCAAGGCCAGCGTGCTCCTGGTCGAGCAGGCACTGCGCGACCGGAACCTGCTCGACGCCGCGTGGGTGGACGGCTACTTCGGCACCACCACGGTCGCCGCCTACGCGAAGTACCAGAAGTCGCTCGGCTACACCGGTCTCGCCGCCAACGGGCTGCCGGGCAAGACGTCGCTCGCCAAGCTCGGAACCGGACGCTTCACCGTCGCCGACGTCATCGAACCGGGTGCGCGCGTGCCCGCCGACGGGGCCGTCGTCAACACCCGGACGCGGAGCATGCTGGCCGAGGCGGAGCGGCTGCTCGGCCGCGACCTCGTGCTGGACCAGGGCTCCTACAACCCCGGCGGCGACCCCACCTCCGCGGGCACCCACGACGGCGGGGGCGTCGTGGACGTCTCGGTGCAGGGGATGGACTCCGCCACCCGCACCGCGGTCGCCCGCACGCTGCGCCGTGTCGGCTTCGCCGCATGGGTGCGCAGCCCCGCGCAGGGCGACTGGCCGTGGCACATCCACGCCGCCGCCATCAGCGACACCGACCTCTCGAGCCAGGCCCAGCACCAGACCGGCGACTACTACCTCGGCCTGGACGGCCTCTCCGGCCGCGGCCCCGACGACGGCCCGAAAGTGACCATCCACACCTGGGAGGAGTACCAGCGCAGCTGACCCGTCCGTACCCCCTGACAAGGGAACCGAAGGAGAGAACGGCATGAACAAGCTCACCAAGGCCCTCACCGCCACGGCGACCGGCGCGGTCACGCTCGGCGGGGTCGCGTCCGTCTACGTCCTGCCCGCCTCGGCGGCGGCCCGCGACGGCAAGTGCGACAGCGGCGAGTTCTGCTACTACTACAACAGCGACAACCAGGGCTCGATCTCGGACTTCACCGGATCCATCGCCGACTACGGCACCACACAGCCCTCCTGCTACGACTTCAAAGGCGACGGCAACGGCAAAGGCCTGTGCGTCAAGAACAACGCCGCCTCCGTCTGGAACAACACCGGCAAGACCGTCCGCGTCTACTACAACAGCAACTACGGCGGCAGCTACCAGGACTTCAGCGCCGGCGCCAAGGGCAACCTGAACGCCACCCTCAAGAACCAGAACGCCTCCCACGAGTTCTCGCCGTCGGCGCGCACGAACATGTCGTACGGGCTGTACGCGGCGAGCGGCGGGAGCATCACCTGCGGCTTCGACGGGTACACCACCACGCCCGGACGGCACGAGGGCATCGACATCGCCCGCGGCATCGGCTCCGACGTCCACGCCCTGGTCGCCGGTAAGATCATCTACATCGCGCGCGGGGCCACCGGCAGCTCGGGGCTCTCCACCATCTCCGTCTACAACGCCTCGCTCGACAAGACGGTGATCTACCTGCACTCCGCTCCGCGGTCCTCGCTGAGCGTGGGGCAGTCGATCAGCCGCGGCCAGGTCATCGCCGACGAGTCGTGGCACGGGGTGTCGTCCAGCTCGGGCGCCCACACCCACGTCGAGATGCGTCTCGGGCAGCAGACGCACGCGGCCAAGAGCGTCAACGACCCGACCCTGGACAACCCGAACCCGACCACGTTCTGGAACTCCCAGGGCTACAACGTCCGATAGAGCGCAGCGGCCTCCACCAGAGGGGAAGACGACTGTGTCGAAACGAAGCGTGCGGCTGATCTCGCGGGTCACCGCGACGACCGCCGCGACGGCGCTCGGCGGGATCGCCCTCGTCCCCGCCTCCCCCGCCTCGGCCGCGGCCCGCGACGGCAAGTGCGACAGCGGCGAGTTCTGCTACTACTACAACAGCGACAACCAGGGCTCGATCTCGGACTTCACCGGATCCATCGCCGACTACGGCACCACACAGCCCTCCTGCTACGACTTCAAAGGCGACGGCAACGGCAAAGGCCTGTGCGTCAAGAACAACGCCGCCTCCGTCTGGAACAACACCGGCAAGACCGTCCGCGTCTACTACAACAGCAACTACGGCGGCAGCTACCAGGACTTCAGCGCCGGCGCCAAGGGCAACCTGAACGCCACCCTCAAGAACCAGAACGCCTCCCACCAGTTCCTGGGCTCGACGCCGCCGCCGACCGGCTGCAAGACCGACGGCTCCGACAGCAGGCTCCCATCGACGATCCTGGTGTACCGGGTGTCGCTCGGCCGGGTCGACCGGGTGACGTTCAAGAGCTACGTCAAGGACGTCCTGCCCAACGAGTGGGTGCCGAGCTGGCCCGCGGAGTCCCTGAAGGCCGGCGCGATGGCCGTCAAGAGCTACGGCTGGTACTGGGCGCTGCACTCGACCCGCACGACGTCGGGCGGCCAGTGCTTCGACGTCTACGACACCACGTCGAGCCAGGTCTACAAGCCCGGATCCGCGAAGGCGTCGACGAGCGCCGCGGTGGACGCGACGTGGGACACCCGCATGACCCGCGGCGGGAAGATCCTTGAGGCCCACTACTGCTCCACGACGACGGCGTGCGGCGGCTGGGTCACCGGGGACTGGATGTCGCAGTACGGCTCCCGCGACAAGGCCGAGGCCGGCTGGAGCTACTCCAGGATCCTCAACGCCTACTACACCGGGATCACGCTCTCCTGATCCCCCGACCGTTCGACCGGCCCCCGCCGTGCCCCTCGCGGCGGGGGCTACGGTCCTTCGACGATGACCTGGAAGTTGACCGGACGGCTTCCGGGGAACGCGACCTTTCCCTCACCGTCCACCATCTTGAACCGCACGTAGCATAAGCCCGGCTTCCGCGGCGTGGTGATCTCGGCCCGGACGTCGACCGTGCGGCCCGGCTCCGTGTCGGCGATCGGCACGTCGGAGATGGTCTGGCAGTCGCCGGCCTTCTGCGGGAGGTCGAGGCGGCGCAGCGAGTAGCCGTCCCATGGGACCGTTCCGGTGTTCTTGAGCCGCCAGACCTTGGTGATGTTCTGGCCGGCGCCGACGCGCGTGCAGTCGGGCAGGGTGATGTCCGCGACGAAGCTGGCGGCGTCGCCCTTGTGCCTCGGCGAGGCCGGCGCCGGGTTGGTCGGCTGCACCGGGCAGTCGGCAGGAGTGAGCGCGTTCTTCGCCCGGTTCCCGTACTCCTCCATGCCGTCCTTGCCGGAGTCGTGGTCGACCACGATGAGGACCACGGCCCACGTACCGATGACCGCCGCCGCCAGCGCCACCGCGCCCGGGCTGCTCAACCGGTATCTTCCCCGGCGTTTCGGGGCCGGGTAGAGCGCCCGCACGTCCCCCGCGCCATGCCCGGGCACCGGCGCGGCGGACCGGGGAGCCGAGGTCTCGTCATGCTCGGAGGGCCCCGGCGGCTCCAGGGCGATGTGCAGGGCCTGGGCCTCGGCCGTCTTCGGGACGGAGGCTTCGAGCGCGGCGGACGCGGGCCTCTCGGCGTTCGCCGACCTGACCGCCTGGTTCGCCCTCTCCCAGCGTTCCCGGTACGCGGCCGGATCCCCGCCGCACGCCTTGACGAACTCGACGGTGGTCCCCCAGCTCGGGAGGCGGTTGCCCTTCGTGGCCTCGTGCAACGTCGTGTGCGAGATGGCCCCCGACCTTCCGGACATCTCACGGAAAGGCGGGTTGCCGACCGATTCCCGCAGTTCTCGTAGAACCGCCGCGAAGTCCTCGATCGCCTCCGCCTGTGCACGCATGTGGTCCACCGGGTGAAGCTAACAGCGCCCGGTCCTCCCCTCAAGCACATGTTTTTATCGGTTTTCTACCGTTCCGGTCGCTTCGTCGTGACCTGTGCGCGGCCCCACCGCGTCCACGGCCTGGAACCGCACGCGATGATCATCGGGCGCCGCGACCACACCGCAACCGCCCGCCCCGGCGACGCCCCAGAAAAAGTTCGGCCTGGTAAACGAAGGCAAAGGCCGACCTATCTAAATTTGTCCGGAGGCACTCCTCCGGAGCGTTTCACATGCTCGCCGCTGCCCATACCTCAATGGTGTCGCCTTAAGCCAGGAGTTGATGCATGAGTTTTGGGTTGAATACCGGCGATTCAGCATGGGTGCTCGTCAGCTTCGCCATGGTGCTGCTCATGACGCCGGGACTCGCCCTCTTCTACGGCGGCATGGTCCGGGCGAAGAACCTCGTCAGCGTCCTCTACATGAGCTTCGTCTCGATCGCCGTGGTGACCGTCGTCTGGTTCGCCTACGGGTACGGCCTAGCGTTCGGCGACGACGTGGGAGGGGCCGGCCTCATCGGCTGGGGCAGGTGGCAGTTCCTCAAGACCACCCCGTCGGTCCTGAGGGGCGTCATCCCGGAGTACGTGTTCTCGATGTTCCAGCTGGTCTTCGCGATCATCACGCTCGCACTGATCAGCGGCTCGGTCGCCAACCGCGTCCGGCTCGGGCCCTGGATGGTCTTCGGCGTGGTCTGGGTGACCCTCGTGTATCTGCCGGTCGCCCACTGGGTGTTCTCCAAGGGGGGCTGGATCAACCGGTGGGGCGCGCTGGACTTCGCCGGCGGCCTGGTCGTCGAACTCAACTCCGGCATCGCGGGCCTGGCGCTGGCGCTGGTGCTCGGGCCGGGCCTGCGCTTCCGCAGGGAGGGGCCTCCCGAGCCGAAGAACATCCCGCTGGTGATGGCGGGCATGGGGCTGCTGTGGTTCGGCTGGTTCGGGTTCAACGGCGGATCGGCGCTGACGGACGGCGCCCTCGCGGCCAACGCCGTGGTCAACACCATGATGTGCGGGTGCGTCGCGATGCTGGCCTGGATGCTGCTGGAGCGGGCCCGGTTCGGGCGGTTCTCCAGGCTGGGGGGCACGACCGGCGCGCTCGCCGGCCTGGTGGCCATCACCCCCGCCTGCGGATACGTCAACCTGTTCGGCGCGACGGTGCTCGGCATCGTCGTCGCCGTCGTCTGCACGTACGCCGTCGAGGTCAAGACGTCCGTCGGATACGACGACACCCTGGACGTCGTGGGCATCCACGGCGCCGGCGGCATCGTCGGCGTGGTCCTGCTCGGGTTCTTCGCCACCGGCAAGTACGGCAGCCCCACCGCCGGGCTCGTCTACGGCGGCTCGATCTCCCTGCTCGGGAAGCAGATCGTCGCCATTCTCGCCGTCGGCTGCTACAGCTTCGTGCTGACCTACGTCATCGGCAAGGTCGTGGACGTCCTGCTGGCCTTCCGCCCGAGCGCCCGCGAGGAGGCCGAGGGCCTCGACACGGAGCTGCGGATCGGGTGAACGCGCCCGGCCGTCACAGCGGAAGGGTCCTGTGCAGACGGCGGATCTGGACGGCCGCCTCGCCGAGGACGCCCTCGCCGGACGGGCCGGGCAGGCGCGGTGTCCGCGGCGGCCGTCCGTCGCGCACCGCCGCCGCCATCTCCCGGAGATCCGCCGAGATGGCCCGGGCCGCCCGCCGCGGCGGCGGCTCGGCGCCCCCGCGGACCTTGACGGACGCGGCGGTGACGGTGTCCACGAGCGCGTCGAGGGCGCCCAGGACCGGCCACCAGGCGGCGCCCGCGCGGCCGGCCGGCGGGGGTTCGGACTGCACCTCCCGCAGGTCGGCCCGGACGGCGTCGAGGCTGCGGTGCAGGGCCCTCCGGTCCCGGGCCCGGACGTTCCGGGGGCCGGTGAAGGCCTCGTCGAGGTAGTCGGCGAGCGCCCCGAACCCCGCGGTGAACCGCTCGCCGATCCGGACCCGGCGGCTCCACGGCCAGAGGGCGTATCCGAAGACCATGACGATCAGGCAGCCGAGGAGGGTGTCGGACAGGCGGGCCAGCACGAGCTCGTCGGACGGCTGCGGCGAGGTCATGTCGAACAGGAAGAGCATCAGGGGGGTGACCGCGACCGTCCGCATCGCGTAGGACCGTGCCTTCAGCACCGGGATCAGCCCGCCGAACAGCGCCGCGAGCGGGACCGCGGCCCAGCCGCGCGGGACGGCCACCAGCACCAGCAGGGTGGGGACGGCCGCCGCGACCGTGCCGACCGCGCGCAGCAGGGACCGGACGAAGACCGAGCCGAAGTCGGGTTTCAGGACCACGGCGACCGTCAGCGGGAGCCAGAGGGAATGCACCGTGGGGATCCAGAGGTCGTGGAGCACGCCCGGGAACTCGACGAACGCCGAGGCGATCGCCATGCACAGGGCCAGCCGGAGCCCGTACCGCCAGGCCGCAGCGGAAGTGAGGGCCATCCGGGCGGCCCGGTACGCCCGGGCCGGCAGCGGTCTCGGCAGCCCGAGCCAGTCGGGGTCCTCGGGGTGCGCCTCCGACAGCCGCCGGCGGGCGAACTCGACGGGCCGGGCGAACGCCGGGTCCCCCCGGAACGGCGCGGTCCCCGCGTCCCGGTTCCCGCTCCGGACGGCGTCCGCGATCCGCCGCACCGCCTCGGCCAGTCCCGGCGGCGCGGGCCGCGCGGACCGGATGAGCAGGGTGAGCGCCTCCAGGAGGGGCGTGGCCGCGTTGAGCATGGCGACCAGCCACCGCGTCTCCTCGCCCCAGTGCTCCTTGTCGCGGACGCGATGGCACATCAGCGCGTCCTGGGCGGTGTCCACCGCCATGCTGAGCGCCGTCCGGGCGCCGCCCGGATGGGGGGCGGCGTCGACCAGGTCGGCGGCCCTGCCGTAGACGTCGGCGACGGCCCGGTGTTCGGGGCCGGGGCGGCGTCTCCACGGCCGCCAGCTCAGCACCGCCAGGACGATGTAGAAGGCTCCGCCCGCGAGCTGGAAGAGCGGGGGGAGCCACCACTCCCCGGGCCCGGGCAGGCCGGTACCGATCACGTTCATGAACAGCAGCGCCAGCGAGGCCCCCGACGCGATGGTGCCGATCGAGCTGACCAGCCCGGACAGCAGCGCGACCGCCGTGGTCGCCGTGACCGTCCCCCAGCCGTGCCCGTGGGCGAACTGGCCGACGACCAGGCCGGCCGCGCCCGCCAGTTGCGAGGCGGCGAGGCCGAGCGCCCTCGACCGGTAGGGGCCGGTGTCGGGCCGCATCGTCGCCAGCACCATGCCGGCCGCCGCCAGCAGTCCGGCGCGGGGTTCGTCCAGGGCCAGCGCCACCGCGGTCACCGTGCCGAACGCGACCGCCGCGCGGGCGGCGCCGAGCCAGGGCAGGGGCTCCCTGGACGGCGCGAGGGCCCGGCTCAGCCAGTTCCCGGCAGCGGCCCGCGTGGCGCCCATCGGCAGGGACGGCCCGCGTCAGACCGCTTGGAAGGCGGCGTACAGGAGGCTGAACACGCCGATGCCCAGCCCCAGGGAGAGGAGCACGTTCGCCGCGCCCCTGGCGTACTGCCCGTCCTGGAAGAGATGGACGGTGTCCAGCTCGAAGGTGCTGAACGTCGTCAGCGCACCGCAGAAACCGGTGCCGACCAGGCCGTCGGGTCCCGCGCTCGTCGTCACGCCGTGCAGCGCGCCCAGGATTCCCGTGCCGAGGAGGTTGACCGTCAGCGTCCCCCACGGGAACGCCTTCCCGAACCGGTTCTTGACCGTCGTGTCGAGGACGAAGCGCAGCATGGCGCCGCACGCTCCCCCGATGAGCACCAGCAGAGCGATCATGTCGGCGCGCCGCCCTCCGGTCCTGCGGCGCGGTACGGCAGGAGCCTTCCGCCCCAGAGGCCGGCGGCGACCGCGATCCATCCGCCCACCACGCTGACCACCGCGTAGACGGCGCTCTGGTCCCAGGCGCCGGCGCGGCCGAGGGCGTGCACGCCGTCGATGAGGTGGGAGAACGTGGTGAACCCTCCCAGGTACCCGGTCACCAGCAGCGGCCGGGCGACGGGGTGCGGCCTGCCCTTGAGCAGGTACGTCGTCAGGATCCCGATGAACAGGCAACCGAGCATGTTCACGAGGAGGGTCCCCCAGGGGAACCCGTGCCGCGCCCCGGGCATCGCCTTGATGAGCAGGTCACGGGCCAGCGCCCCCACCGCCCCTCCGATCGCGACGTCGAGGAGCGCGCGCGGCCTGATCCCCGGGTGGCGGGGCGGCCCCTTCCCGCGCCGGTCCAGGACGGTGGCCTCGGCCGCCTCGCGGCGGAGCAGCCGCCCGGCCCGCCTTCGCGGATCCCCCATGGCCGGTGTCACCATCTGCGCCGCTCGGGGGCGGGCACGCCGAGCAGCAGCCGGCGGACGGCATCCCAGACGTGCATGAAGGCGGTCTCGACCTCGGGCGACCGCTCCCCCAGGACGCGCGCCCAGGCGCCCCGGTCTCCCGGCAGGACGCTGGCTCCGGCCCGCAGCCCCGTGCGGGCGAGCGCCTCGTGCATCGTGTCCGCCACGGCCTGCGCGGGTCTCCGACCGGTGACGACGTACAGGGACGCCAGGACCCCGAAGTCGTCCATCACCGCCGGGCCCGTCACCGCCCGCTCCCCTGGCACCAGGTGAAGCGGATCCGCGAACAGCAGCCGTCCCGCGGTGTCGTGCACCTCGACGTCGCTGCAGTACGCCGTGTAGGCGTGCCGTTCCCCGCGGGCGAGCCGGCCGGCCAGCAGCGTCTCGCCCATCAGGACAGTGGAGTCGGGAGGGGCAATGACGGCGATGTGCTGGTAGAAGCGGGCGCCCCCGAAGGGGATCGTCGTGTCCGGCATGTACTCCAGGTAGCCGCCGGGGCCCACCGCGAGCCGGACGAGCTGCGTGGCGTAGTCCTGCTCCATCCGGTAGAGCCGGGTGGCGCCCTGGGTGGTCACGTGCACGGACGCCCCCGCACCGCAGGAGACGTCGACGCGGTAGCGGTCCCCTTGGAGGACACCGCCTCCGGACGACATGAGCATGACGTACGGCAGGTCCGGCGCTCCGGGATCGGGGCGGAGCGGGCGGGTGATGTGCAGCGGCGCCTTCTGGTAGTGGCCGGTCAGCTCCGTCCGGTCGCCGACCAGCTCGAACTCCAGGTCGAGGACGCCGACCTTGCCGGGGCTGCCGGCCGGGAGCATG
Source organism: Actinomadura sp. NPDC048021 (assembly GCF_040653135.1). Lineage (NCBI taxonomy): Bacteria > Bacillati > Actinomycetota > Actinomycetes > Streptosporangiales > Thermomonosporaceae > Actinomadura > Actinomadura sp. NPDC048021. The sequence goes on along the minus strand of NZ_JBEZJQ010000011.1, from coordinate 273,071 downwards.
TCCACGGCGCGGGCGTGCCGCCGCACGGGCTCGGGCACCCAGCGGGGCAGGTACCGCTCGGGCGAGAGGCGGTCGGTCCCCCCTGCGCCGCCCGCCGCCCCTACACCGGCGAGGTACACGCCGCCCCCGCCCGCGCCTCGATGAAGTCGACGACCTCCGCGACGCCGGTGCCGGCGAGGCAGTCGGTCAGCGCGACCGGGCCCTCGCCGCGCACCGCCCGCGCGTCCCGTTCCATGACCGCCAGGTCGGTGCGGACGTACGGGGCGATGTCGATCTTGTTGATGACCAGCAGGTCGGAGTCGGTGGTGCCGGGGCCGCGCTTGCGCGGCATCTTCTCGCCCTCGGCGGTGTCCAGGACGAAGATGTACACGTCGGCCAGCGCCGGGCTGAAGGTGAGCGTGAGGTTGTCGCCGCCGCTCTCGAACAGCAGGAGGTCGAGTTCGGGGAAGCGGTCGAGCATCTCGGCCGCCGCCGCCAGGTTCATGGTCGGGTCGTCGCGGACGGCGGTGTGCGGGCACGCGCCCGTCTCGACCCCCACGATCCGCTCGGGGTCGAGCGTCCCGGCCAGGGTGCGGCGGACGTGCTCGGCGTCCTCCTGGGTGTAGATGTCGTTGGTGATGACGCCGATCTCGTGGCCCAGCGTCCGCAGCCTCGGCACCAGCGCCTCGATCAGCGCCGTCTTGCCGCTTCCGACCGGGCCCCCGATGCCCACCTTGAAGACCTTGTCCAGCTCCATCCCGCCTCCTTCGTGTCAACGGATCAGGTGACGAACAGGCGGGCCTCCGCCCGCTCGTGCGCGGCCGAGACGACGTCGGCGACGGGCACCGAGCCGTGCAGCTCCCGCGGGTCGCGGACGGCGAGCGCCGCCCGCGCGACCCGGGCGAGGTCCGGGCGGACCTCGCACAGCAGCCGCTGGGCGCGGCGGAAGTCGGTGCGCCCCAGCCGCACCGCCGCCGCCGTCCAGCTCGCGGCGAAGGCGTACAGGTCGGCGGCGACCGCGTGCGCCGCGGACACGCCGAGGCCCGCGTAGAGCGCGCCGACCACGACCGCGTGGTTGCCCGGCGTGGTCCTGTCCGCCACCAGCTCCGCCAGCCGGGCGGTCTCGGGCGCGGGGAACGCGAAGGCCGCCGTGTCCAGGACCTGCCGTCCGGTCCGGGTCGAGGCGGCCCGCTGCTCGCGGTTCAGCTTGATCGCGTGCAGCCGCCGGTCGACGCGGACCAGCTCGTCCCAGCCGGCCTCGCGGGCCGCGCGGTGCGCCAGGACCAGGGCGGCCGCGTCCGCCGGGCCGACCGCGTTGTCCAGCAGGTCGGTCAGCAGCTCGCGCAGGTTCTCCGGCCCGGTGATCTGGAGCTGGACGTACCCCTCCAGACCGTGCGACAGCGTGTACATCCCGCTCGGGAAGCCGGAGTCGGTGAGCTGGAACTGGGCCAGCAGCGGATCCAGGTCCGCGGTGGCCGGACGTGCGCTCATGCCAGGAAGAAGAGCCGGTTCAGCGGCAGCTTCGTGGCCGGCTCGATGTGCGCGGGCTCCCCGTCCACCGTCACCTTGTAGGTCTCCGGATCGACCTTGATCTCGGCGAGCGTCGAGTTGCGGAGCATGTGGCGCTTGTCGACGGTCCGGCACTGGCGCACCGGCCGGATCAGCCGCTTCAGTTCGAGGCGCTCGGGCACGCCCGCCTCGATCGCGGCGCCGGACATGAAGGTCGCGCAGGTGCTCGACAGCGCCCTTCCGAAGGCCCCGTACGTCGGCCGGTAGTAGACGGGCTGCGGCGTCGGCAGGGACGCGTTCGGGTCGCCCATCTGCGCCCAGCTCACCATGCCGCCCTTGACGACCATGGACGGCTTGGCTCCGAAGGAGTGGACCGGCCACAGCACGATGTCGGCGAGCTTTCCGTCCTCCAGGGAGCCGATCGTGTCCGCGATCCCGGAGGCGCGGGCCGGGTTGATGGTCAGCTTGGCCAGGTAGCGCAGCACCCGGTAGTTGTCGTTGCGGGACGAGTCCTCGGGCAGCGCGCCCCTCTTGTCCTTGTTGTGGTGGGCGACCTGGAAGGCGCGGGTGAACGACTCTCCCACCCGGCCCATCGCCTGGGAGTCCGAGCCGATGATGCTGATGACGCCGAGGTCGTGCAGCACCGTCTCGGCCGAGATCGTCTCGGCGCGGACCCGGCTGTCGGCGAACGCCACGTCCTCGGGCACGTCGTAGCTGAGGTGGTGGCAGACCATCGTCATGTCCAGCAGCTCGTCGACCGAGTTGGCGGTGTAGGGCAGCGTCGGGTTCGTGGAGGCCGGGAGCACGTTCGGCTCGCCGGTCACCCGGAGGATGTCGGGGGCGTGCCCGCCGCCCGCGCCCTCGGAGTGGTAGGTGTGGATCGCGCGGCCGTTGATCGCGTTGATGGTGTCCTCGACGAAGCCGGCCTCGTTCAGGGTGTCGGTGTGGATGTTGATCTGGATGTCCAGCTCGTCGGCGACCGACAGCGCGCAGTCGATGACGGCCGGGGTGGCGCCCCAGTCCTCGTGCACCTTCAGCCCGGCGGCGCCCGCGGCGATCTGCTCCTCCAACGGGCCCGGGAGGCTGCTGTTGCCCTTGCCGTAGACGGCGATGTTGATCGGGATGTCCTCGTAGGCCTGGAGGATGCGGGAGATGTTCCACGGGCCGGGGGTGGTGGTGCAGCCGCGGCTGCCGTCCGCCGGACCGGTGCCGCCGCCGACCAGGGTCGTGATCCCGTTGCTCAGCGCGTGCTGGGCCTGCTGGGGCGTGATGAAGTGGACGTGGGTGTCGATCCCGCCGGGCGTGGCGATGAGGTTCTCACCGGAGATCACCTCGGTCGTCGCGCTGATGATGAGACGCCGGTCGACGCCGTTCTGGGTGTGCGGGTTGCCCGACTTGCCGATTCCGGCGATCTTCCCGTCCTTGATGCCGATGTCGCCCTTGACGACGCCCAGCACCGGGTCGAGGACCACCGCGTTCGTGATCACCAGGTCCAGGGCGACCGACCGCCCCGACGCCGGGTCGGCCGACATGCCGTCGCGGGCGGTCTTGCCGCCGCCGTACTGGGCCTCGTCCCCGTAGTGCCCCTCGGTGTGGTCCTTCTCCACCTCGACGACGAGGTCGGTGTCCCCGAGGCGGAGCCGGTCGCCGACCGTCGGGCCGTACATGGACGCGTACTGCTGACGGCTCATCGTGGTCATGGCGACTCAGCCCTTCTTCCCGGAACGGGAGGATTTCGTCTTCCTGGACGTCTTCTTCGGCGGCTCGACCGGCTCGTCGAGATAGCCGCGCTTGTGCATCCGCCGCAGCGCCGTGCGGTGGGCCTCGCTCGACCGGACGCTGCCGTTGAGCAGGCCCCCGAAACCCACCAGCCGCAACCCCCCGCCGTACTCGACCAGCGTCACTTCCTTGGTGTCTCCGGGCTCGAATCGGACCGCGGTTCCCGACGGGATGTCCAACCGTTTCCCGAACGCCTTGTCGCGTTCGAATCTCAGCGCCCGGTTGGTCTCGAAGAAATGGAAGTGCGAACCGACCTGGACGGCGCGGTCGCCCGTGTTCTGCACCAGGATGGTCTCCCTGGGCTGACCGGCGTTCAGTTCGATATCGCCCTCGCCGTACATGTAGACGTCATCCGACATGGACCTCTCCTTTCATGTCCGCCATCACCCGACGTGGATCTCCCGGAGATGACCGTGATCCTGCTCATGGCCGTGCCCGTGGCCGTGGCCGTGGCCGTGCCCGGGAGCGGCGGGCGCCAGCCCGTCGTCGCCGTCGCCGCTCCACCGGCGTTCCGCTTCGGCCACCCGTGCGCGGACCAGCGCGGCGAGCGAGGCCGGTCCGAGGAGCGGGCCCGCTGTCCGCACGCCGTCCCGCCGGGGCGCCGGCACGAAGGAGGCGGGCACGAGGACGACGTCGTCCGCCCCGAGCCGCCGGCAGCGCTCGACGCCCTCGTCCACGTCCGGCTCACCGCCCGTCAGCGCCACCTCCACCCACCGGACGGGCGTGTACTGCCACACCAGCCGCGCCACCCTGAACAGCTCGGCGTCGGGCTCGGGCCCGGCGGCGGGCGCCACCAGCAGGACCGCCCGCTCCCCCGGCCCGTCGAGCAGCGTCCGGGTGACCTCGCCCCTGATCCAGCCGACCAGGTGCTCGGCCGTGCCCAGCGGCCCGGCCAGCAGCAGGTCTCCCGGCGCCCGCTCCCGATCCGCCCACCTCAGGGTCTGCGCGGTGACGACCGGCAGGTCCGGGTCGCGCCCGAGCGTCATCGGCACCGCCACGAGGCGGTCGCCTGGCCGCAGCGCCGAGTGCAGGTCCCGTCCCGCGGCGCGCACGCGCGGGCCCCCGGGACCGGCCAGGTCCGGAAGGCACCGGCCCTGGCGGCTCTCATGCCCGCCGACCAGGACGACCCGGCGGCCGCCGGACACTATCTGCCGCCGACCGGGTCGTGGCAGGAGACCAGCTTGGTGCCGTCGTCGAAGGCGGCCTCGATCTGGATCAGCTTCAGCATCGCGCGCACGCCGGGCAGCACGTCGCCGGGGCCGACCACCCGCTTGCCGAGCTCCATGCACTCGGCGACGGTCCTGCCGTCCCGGGCCGCCTCCACGATCGCGGAGCTGATCAGCGCCACCGTCTCGGCGTAGTTCAGCTTCAGGCCCCTGTCCCGGCGCTGCTGCGCCATCTGAGCGGCGGTGAAGAGGACGAGCTTGTCCATCTCCCGCGGGGTGAGGTTCATCGGTTTCCCTTCCGCGCCCGACCGCCGCCGGCGGTCACCCAGCGCGCTCGATCTTGTTGAACATCGGGACGGCGGCGAGGAACACCCAGGTCACCAGCACGAACGGCCAGGTGAGGGTGTGGCCTCCGACCACCTCGAACAGGGTGCCGACGCCGGCCGTCAGGCCCGCCGCCGCCACCGTGCCGACCACGGCGTAGGCGGCGCTCAGCGAGGTGACGACGACGAAGGTGCCGAACAGCGCGAGCCCGGTCAGCACGGAGTTGTAGCCGTACAGGCCGGCCCCGAGGTCGGCGGCCTGCGCCCCCAGCGCCCAGCCGGTGAGCAGGCCGATCAGGCTGGAGACCAGGGCCACCAGCCCCGTCACCCAGCCGGCGACGACCAGGCCGGCCAGGAAGATCAGGCCGACGTACCACTTGTCCTGGAAGAACACCTGGCCGACGCCGTTGAACGTGCCCTTCCAGAAGTAGGTCCAGGTCATCGCCGTGCCCGGAGCGGACGCGGACGGCGGGGCCGAGCCCGCGTGCTCCGCCCACACCCGGCCGAAGGACGGCCCGCCGATGACCATCACAGACGTGATCACGCAGAAGGGCGCGGTGAACGTGGGCAGGTCGTACGGGGCGAGGACCGCCCGCAGCGCCGAGGTGAGCACGCTGCCGGCGATCGCGCCGCCGATGACCAGCAGGACCGTCATCCACCGGGCGTTCAGGTAGAGCACCAGGCTGACGCCGATCAGCGTGCCGCAGAAGCCCTCCAGGCCCAGCGAGGTCCGGTCCCGCCAGGAGACGCCGAGCAGGTGGGCGGTGAGCGTGGCGACGACCGTCCCCAGAAGCCCGTAGGCGCCGAACTGCCAGCCGCCCGCGAACAGGGCCGCGAGGAAGATCAGACCGGTCCAGTGGTTCGGCTGGAAATCGACCTGCGCGATGCCCCTCGGAATGGTGAGAAGGTAGTCAAGGCCTCGCCGTCGCTCCGGTTCCGCTTCCGGTTCCGACGGATCCGGTGCCGAGGACAAGTGCACTCCCTAATGGCCCGCGCGCGATCGCGGAGCGTGGATTCCCGTACGCCTCGCCTGATTCCCGCTGCCTCGATCGACTAGCTCAAGGGAGTGCACGTTTTGGGTCAATCACCGCGCACGCGATCGGGTCGGATCCCGCCGCCGGCGTTTCACGGGGACGGTGACTCCCGGCGATTCCTCGGCGCCTCTGACTCAGGCGTCGCGGCGCAGGACGATGAGGGCGACGTCGTCCTCGCGGTGGCCGAACTCGGTGATGATGCGGTCGCTGTAGGCCTCCAGGTCGTCGTCCACGTCGGTGGCGAGGACCCGGAGGCGTTCGAGGTTGGCGGCCAGGGAGACCGTGCGGTCCTCGACCAGCCCGTCGGTGATGAGCACGACGGTGCCGCCCGGCGGGACGGTCGTCTCCTCGAGGCCGAGACGCTCGGCGGGGAAGCCGAGCAGGAGGCCGCCCCGGCCGCCGTACTCGGCCTGCCCCCCGGCGATGTGGAGGGGCGGCAGGTGGCCCGCGTTGGCGACCTGGAGCCGTCCCGTGCGCGGGTCCAGCGACATCAGGCACATCGTGGCGGTCTGGTCGTCGTGGTAGCGCTGCATCACGGTGTTGAGCAGCCTGAGGATCTCGGTGATGCCATGGCCCTCCGCGGCGAACGCGCGCATCGCGTGCCGGAGCTCCGCCATGACGGTGGCCGCGTGCAGGGAGTGCCCCTGCACGTCGCCGATGGCCACCAGGACGTCCTCGCCGCGGTCGATGACCTCGTAGAAGTCGCCGCCCACCTCGGCCTGGTCGCTGGCCGGCTCGTAGCGGACGCTGAACGCCCAGCCGGGCATGGCGGGGTGGACGGCGGGCAGCAGGCTGCGCTGGAGCGTCAGGGAGATCATGTGCTCCTCGGTGTAGGAGCGCAGCGCCTCCATCGCCAGCGCCACCGCCTGGCCCAGCTGGCGCAGGAGGTGGGTGGCGTCCTCGTCGGAGGCGCCGCCGGCCTCGATCGCCACCCCGATCGCGGGGCGGCCGGGCTTGGCCCGCGAGGTCACCAGCAGGACCTCGCCCTTCGGCTCGCTGTCGGGCAGCAGCTCGCGCCAGCGCGCCACCGGCACGGCCGCGATGCGGGTGCCGGTGTCGTCGCCGAGGCCGGTCGCCGCGGCGAGCCGCGCGGGCACGTCGGGAGGGCAGGGCCGGTTCCACGGCTCGCCGCCCAGATTGGCCGTCCTCCTCACGTGGCCGTCCGGGGGGAGGATGTACACCGCCGCGGGGGACGAGAAGATGTCGAACGCGCCGCGCGCCGCCACCGCCGCGAGCCCGTCGAAGGTCGTGGCGGCGTTGATGGCCAGCGAGGTGCTGGTGAACGCCGCCATCCGCTCGGCGATCCGCTCGGCGCGGCGCCGGGCCTGGTAGTAGCGCAGGACCGCCTCGGCGGTGGCGATGAACTCGCCCGGGTCGATGGGGTCGGTCATGTAGGCGTCGGCGCCGCGCCGCAGCCCGTGGGTGCGGTCGGTGGCCTCGACGGCCGTGGCGGAGATGTGCACGACGGGCAGCGACGCCGTCGCGGGGGCGGCCTTGATCTGCTCGCAGACCTCCATGCCGTTCGCGTCCGGCAACTGGACGTCGAGGACGACCAGGTCGATCTGGTGCTCGGCGAGCCGTTCCCAGCACTGGGCGGCGGTGGCGGCCTCCACGACGATGTGCCCGGCGCGGCGCAGCCAGCTGCCGATGATGTAGCGCTTGGTCTCGTTGTCGTCGACGACCAGGGTGGTCGCGGTGGGGATCACGTCGGTCATGGCGTCCGCGCCGTTCGCCGGGCCCGGGCCCGCGCCACCGCGTCGGCGAGCATGACCGGGGCGAGCTGGGCCTGGTCGAGGACGGCGTCGACGCGCTCGGGCCGCGTCCCGTCCGAGGCGGCCGCGTCCGACGGGGCGATCTGCACGACGGCGGTCCCGGCGGGCGGCCCGCCGGGCCCGCCGACCGCGTCGGCGGCGGAGATGCCGGGACCGAGCAGGATCAGCTCGGGCGGGTCGGAGGAGGCCGCCAGGTCCTGGACGGTCTCCGGGTCGCCGGCCTCGCTGACGCGCTCGGCGGCGTCGCCGATCATGTCCCGCAGCAGCCGGCGCGCGGCGCCGTCCCCGTCGGCGACCAGCACGTGCGCGAGGCGGAGCTCGGCCAGGCCGAGGTACGGAGGAAGGCGCAGCGTCACCGTCGTGCCCGCGCCGACCTCGCTCTCCAGCGTCAGATCGCCGCCGAGGGCGTGGGCGAGACGGCGGGAGTAGGTCAGGCCGAGCCCCGTTCCCCCCGGCTTGGTGCCCGGTACCTGGTAGAACTCCTCGAAGACGCGTTCCTGCTCGCCGGGCGGGATGCCCATCCCGGTGTCGGCGACGACGAACTCCAGGTGGCCGGGTGCGCGCCGGGTCGTCAGGCGCACCTCGCCCTCGTCGGTGAACTTCAGCCCGTTGGCCACCAGGTTGCGCAGGATCCGGGTCAGCATCACCTCGTCGGTGACCAGGGTGAGGGCCCCCGCCTCGGCGGCGTCCACCTGGAGCCGCACTCCCGACTGCTCGGCCATGGGCGTCATCAGGTCCGCCAGCTGCCGCAGCATCAAGGAGACCTCGACGAGGGTGCGGCGCGGCGCGAGCCGCCCCTGTTCGGCCTTGGCCATGTCCAGCAGCTCGTTCACCAGGGAGAGCAGGGTCTCGCTGGCGCCGGCGATCAGCGAGACCTGGTGCCGCTGCTCCTCGGTGAGGGGTTCGGCCGCGGGGTCGAGGAGCAGCCGGGCGAGCCCGATGACGCCGTTGACGGGCGTGCGCAGCTCGTGGCTGATGTTGGCCCAGAAGCGGTTCTTGGCCTCGCCCGCCTCGCGGAGCTGGTCGGACTTCTCCTCCAGCTCGGCGTACAGCGCGACCACTCCCCGGTTGGTCTCCTCCAGCTCGGTGGAGAGTTCGTTGTAGAGGGCCATCACGCCCTGGTTGGTCTCCTCCAGCTCGGTGTTGAGCGCGCGGAGCTCCTCGCTCTGCCGCCGGACGTCCTCCAGCGCCTCGACCAGCTCGGCGTTCTGGGTCCGCAGTTCCTCCAGCGCGGTGGCGGGCTGCAGGCGCGCCAGCCGGGCGCGCAGGTCGGCCAGCGTCGCTCCCGCCACCGCGACGGCGTCGGCGGGCAGGTCCTTGGCGAGGCGGACGGTCCGCTTCGCCTCCAGCCCCGTCTCCTCCACCAGGTCCATGAGGCGCGCGGCGGCGGCGTCGCCCTCCATGGGACGGCGGTCGCCGCGCGCGGGCGCGTACTCCAGGTCGATCAGCAGCCGCGGCACGGGACGCACGTCGAGGCAGAAGACCACCGCGACGCTGCCCGAGTGGGCCACCAGCTCCCGGCCGACCTCGCTGAGCGCGGTGGCGACCCGCACCTGGTCCTGGACGTCCAGCCGGACCGCCGCGGCGACCTGCCGGCCGGCCTGGCGGAGGGCGAAGACCCCCTCGTCGTCGGCCACCCGCAGGCGCAGCAGTTCCTCCGGCATCGGCTCACCTCCGTCCGGCGGTGGTCACGGCCAGCACGCAGCGGTCGTCGTGCCGCACCCCGGCGGAGCGCAGCAGGTCCGCGGCGATGAGCAGCGGCTCGCGGGAGGGCCCGGGACGGCCGGCGGGGCCCCACTTGTCGGTCAGCCCGTCGGAGTGCAGCACCACGGCGGCGCCCTCCGGCAGCTCGTAGGCGTGCTCGCGCAGCGTCCGGGTCTTCGCGCCGGCGATGCCCGGCACCGAGATCATGCCCTGCCGGCGGTCGGGACCGACGATCCATCCGGCGACGTTGCCCAGGCCGGCGAACCGCACCGCGCCCGCCGCCGGGTCCACGGCCGCCACCGCGACCGCGCCGCCCCGGGTCGCCCCGAGGCGCTGGTGCACCTGGCGCAGCAGGTCGAGGGGGCGCGCCGGCAGCACGGCCTCGCGCATCGCCGTGACGGCCTCCCGGCCGGCCCGCGCCGCCATCGGCCCGTGCCCGAGGCCGTCGCAGACCATCGCGTAGACCGTTCCGCCGTCCAGCCGCGCGGCGTAGGCGTCGCCGCACTCCTCTTCCCCGTCGATCGGCCGGGTCAGCCCGGCGAAGGGCGGGCCCGGCGCCGGGCCGGCCTCCCTGCCGGCGGACCGCGTGAACCCGGCGTACAGGACGGTGCCGGCGCCCGGGAGCGAATGCATTCCGGTGCGGTCGGCGAGCCGCTCGATCGACCCGAGCCCCAGGCCGAGCGTGCCGGACGTGGAGTGCCCGTCCAGGCGGGACGCGCGGACATCGGTGATGCCGGGGCCCCGGTCCAGGCACACGAGCTCCAGCGAGGCCTCCTCACCCGTCCGGACGATCCGTACGAGCATCTCGCCCTGCACGGCGTGCTTGGCGAGGTTGGTGGCCGCCTCGGTCACCGCGAGCTGGATCTGCCCGAGGCGCTCCCCCGCGAAGCCGAGCCTCCCGGCCAGGCGGGCGGCGTGGCGCCGGGCGCCGGCCGCCGCGCTGGGCTCCTCGGCCCGCAGCCATACCGCGTCACCGGGCGGCGGGCTGGTCATCCATCCGGTGCCGGTCAGCGGATCCACTTGGTCACCGTCACCGTGGTGCCCCTCCCGACCTCGGTCTCCAGCTCGAACTCGTCCGCGAGGCGCCGCGCGCCCGGCAGGCCCAGGCCGAGGCCGCCCCCGCTCGTCCACCCTTCGGTCAGCGCCTGCGCCACGTCGGGGATCCCGCCGCCCGAGTCGGTGAACACCAGCCGCACCCCGGCGCGTCCCCGCGCGTTGACGACGGACTCCACGCGCGCGGAGCCGCCTCCGCCGTGCACGAAGGTGTTGCGGGCCAGCTCGCTGGCCGCTGTGACGATCTTGGTCTGGTCGACCAGCGACATCCCCGCCGACGCCGCCGCGGCCCGCACGAGCTGCCGCACCCGGACCACGTCGTCGTTGGAGGTGATGGGGACGGAGTCACCCGCCGGAGTCGTCACCGAGCGTCCACGGCGCCGGGGGCGATGGCCGGCAGCGGCGCGCCGAGCAGGCGCATGCCCTTCTCCAGGTCCAGGGCGGTGCGGACGCCGCCCAGCGACAGCCCCAGCTCGACCAGGGTGATCGCCACCGCGGGCCGCATGCCCACCACGACCGTCTCGGCGTCCATCAGCCGCGACATCGAGGCGATGGTGGCGAACATCCTGCCGATGAACGAGTCCACGATGTCCACCGCGGTGATGTCGATGATCACACCGCGTGCGCCCGTCCTGACGATCCGGTCGGCCAGATCCTCCTGGAGCGCCAGCACGGTCTGGTCCTGCAGGTCGATCTGGATCGACACCAGCAGGACCTGGCCGATCTTCAGAATCGGCACGCGCTCCATCAGGCCCCCGCCCCGGCGACGACCCGGGTGCCGTTGCGCTCCAGCGCCCATTCCAGGGCGTCGGCCAGGGAGGCCTTGGTCGGGATGTCGCCGAACTCGATCCCGAGCGCCACGATGGTCTGGGCGATCTGCGGGCGGATGCCGGAGATCACGCAGTCGGTGCCCATCAGCCTGGCCGCCATCACGGTCTTCAGCAGGTGCTGGGCCACCTCGGTGTCCACGGCCGGGACGCCGGTGATGTCGATCACCGCGAACTGGGAGCCCGTCTCGACCAGGCGCTCCAGCAGGGTCTCCATCACCACCTGCGTGCGGGCGGAGTCGAGCGTGCCCACCAGCGGGACCCCGAGGATCCCCTCCCACAGCTTCACCACGGGCGTGGACAGTTCGAGCAGCTGCTCGGTCTGGTCGGCGATGACCTGCTCGCGCGCGGCGGCGTAGGTCTCGAAGGTCAGCAGCCCCAGATCGTCGATCTCGGAGGAGAACGCCGCGAACTCGGCGTACGCCGCCACGTCGCCGAGGGCGCCGACCTGCTCCAGGACCGCCTGCTTGATCGAGAACACGCTCACCGCGGTCTCGCTGGGGCTGAATCCCTGCCGGGCGCGGGTGCGGGAGATCTCGGTCAGCGCGGCCCGGAGTTCCGCGGCCGCCTCCCGCTCTCCGCCGGTCGCCTTCTCGATCAACCCGTACAGCTCGGAGAGCTCGACCCTGAGCTCACTCTCCGTGATCCGGCCGCGCACCCCCGCGACGACCAGGTTGACCCACCGGTTAAGAATGACATCCCGCCGGGAGCGCAACATCTCGGGGAGATGTGCATCGCCTGTTCCCTTGCTCAACTGCCGTGTCCCTCTCTGCCCGCCGCACCTTCATCACGCATGAACGCTGCGGGAAGAGTACCGCCCATATCAGAGAGAAACGGACCAGGCGCCATGATCATTCGGAGCGGGCGGCGGCGTGGCTCCGGTCCGGGCCGCGTCCGGCGAGCGGGTCGTGGACCATGAGGCGACCGACCGGCGGCCCGCTCCGCCGGTTACCGGCCGTGACCGAGGGTGCATGGCCGCCATCGGCCTCGCCCCGTGCGGGCGCGAAGCGGGCACGCCGGAGGGCGGGCCGGGCACTGGCCCGTCCAGGACGGTCGACCATGGATGAAGGTCCACCCGACCTATACAAACCTGGATGAAGCTCTATGGCCACGGCGGTCTGGCCGGTGGTGTGCTGTCCGGCATGGTGACGATGGGACGGACGATGGTGCCCGCCGGAGAAGGCCGGGCGGTGCGGGTGGGCGCCGGGCGGCGGGTGCGCGTGGTGGACGTGGAGGGCGGCCAGGTCGGCGACCTGTTCGCGTTCGCCGCGGACGACCCGCGCGAGCATCTGAGCGCCGCGCACACCCGCAGCGTGACGAGCCGGCTCTTTCCCCAGGTGGGTGAGTCGTTCGTCACTGATCGGCGCAGGCCGATCCTGACCCTGGCGGACGACACCTCCCCCGGCTCGCACGACATGCTGATCGCCGCGTGCGACCCCGCCCGGTACGAGGGGCTCGGAGCGCCGGGGCACGCCTCGTGCGCGCGGAACCTCGAATCGGCGCTGGCGGGGATGGGGCTGTCGACCGCCACCGTCCCGCAGCCGGTCAACGTGTTCATGCGGATCCCGGTGGAGGCGTCCGGACGGCTGCGGTGGCTGGCCGCCGAGAGCCGGGCCGGGGACGCGATCACCTTCGAGGCGGTCATGGACTGCGTCGTCGTCGTGTCGGCGTGCCCGCAGGACCTGGCCGGGATCAACGCCGACGGCCCGACCCCGATGGCGATCGACGTCCTGTGAGACGGACCGGCCTCGACCCGGTCCACGGAACGAGAAGGAGAGCGAAGATGACCGTGAAGATCGCGCATCCGGCGCTGGAGCCGGGACGAGCCGGCGGGCTGCGCACGTCCAACCGCCTGGTGGTGGCGCCGATGACACGCGTCTCGGCCGCGCCGGACGGCACCCCGACCCCCGAGATGGCCGAGTACTACACGGAGTTCGCGCGCGGCGGCTTCGGCCTGGTCATCACTGAGGGGACCTACACCGACACCGTCTACAGCCAGGGCTACCTCAACCAGCCGGGCCTGGTGTCGGAGCGGCACGTGGCCGCTTGGCGAGAGGCCACGGCCGGTGTGCACGAGGCCGGGGGCTCCATCGTGGCCCAGCTGATGCACGCGGGCGCGCTGTCGCAGGGGAACCCCTACCGCGACGACACCGCGGGGCCGTCCGCGGTGGTGCCGCAGGGCGTCAAGATGCCCGAGTACGGCGGGCACGGCCCCTGGACGGCCCCCAAGGAGATGAGCCTGGACGACATCAGGCAGGCCGTGGACGGTTTCGTCGCCTCGGCGGCGAACGCCAAGCGCGCCGGGTTCGACGGGGTGGAGGTCCACGCCGCCAACGGCTACCTGCTGGACCAGTTCCTCACCGACTACACCAACCTGCGCGAGGACTCCTACGGCGGGCCGGTCGCCTCCCGGGTGCGCCTGGCGGCGGAGGTCGTCGCGGCGATCCGCGCGGAGGTGGGGCCGGACTGGAGCGTCGGGGTAAGGGTGTCGCAGACCAAGGTGAACGACTTCCGGTACCGCTGGCCCGGCGGCGCCCACGACGCGGAGGTGATCTTCGCCGCGCTGGCCGAGGCGGGCGCGAGCTACCTGCACGTCGCGAGCGAAGGGCGCAACTGGCTCGAATCCGCGCGGCTGGACCGGGGGCTCACCGTCACCGGCCTGGCCCGCCGGGTGAGCGGCCTGCCGGTGATCGCCAACGGGGGGATGCACGATCCGGACCTGTCGGCGCAGGTCCTGGCGGACGGCCACGCCGACCTGGTCTCGGTGGCCAGGGGCGCGCTGGTGCACCCCGACCTGCCGCGCCGCCTCGCCGAGGGCACGCCGTCCGAGCGGTTCGACCATGCGATGCTGTCGCCGATGGTCACCCTGGACAACGTCCGGCGCTGGCGGCTGGCGGCCGGTGCGGACGCCTGATCCGGCGGCGGAGGGCGAGGAGAGGGGCGGGGACATGGCCGGAAGCTGGCACGGCGGGGCCGCCGCGGTGGTCGCCCTGGGCTTCGACGTGGACGCCGAGACGCCGGTCCTCGCCCAGGGCGGCCGGTACGCCGCGCACGCGAGCACGATGTCCCACCAGGCCTACGGGCCGGACGTGGGGCTCCCCCGGATCCTCGAACTGCTGGACGACCTGGAGGTCCCGGCGACGTTCTTCGTGCCGGGCTGGGTGGCCGAGCGGCGCCCGGGGCTGGCCGCCTCCATCGTCGAGCGCGGGCACGAGGTGGCGCACCACTCCTACTCCCACCGTCCGCCCACGTCGATGTCCCCGGAGGAGGAGCGCGCGGACTTCGAGCGCGCCCTGGAGGTGTTCGCCGGGCAGGGCATCGAGATCACCGGGCACCGGGCGGCGCTGTGGGAGGCGTCCTGGACGACGGCGGAGCTGGTGGCCGAGCACGGGCTGCGCTACGACTCGTCCCTGATGGGCGACGACCGGCCCTACCGGGTGCCCACCGCGGCGGGCGAGATCGTCGAGCTGCCGGTGCACTGGTCGCTGGACGACTGGGAGCAGTACGCCTACCTGCCCGAGCCGCACGTCGGGGCGGTCATCGAGTCGCCGGGCAAGGTGCTGGAGCTGTGGCGGGCGGAGCTGGACGGCATGCGGCACTACCGGTGCCTGTTCAACCTGTGCGTGCACCCGTTCCTGTCCGGGCGGCCGGGCCGGGCGCTGGCGCTGCGCCGGTTCATCGAGTACGCGCGGGAGTGCGGTGACGTCGCGTTCGCCCGCTGCCGGGACGTGGCGGAGGCGGCGCTCGCCGATCCGGACGTCCGGCCGCGTCCCCACCGCCCCCCGCGGGTGGACCCGGACGTCCACCCCCACTGACCGCCCGCGCCGGGTCAGGCCATGTCGGCGGCCCGCAGGGCCAGGAACAGGTCGACGCGGTCGGCGGTGCGGGCGGTGTCGCGGCCGGTCAGCTCGGCGATCCTGGCGAGCCGGTTCCGCAGCGTGTTGACGTGCACCCGCAGGGCGGCGGCGGTGGCCTGCCAGTGCCCGTCGTGGTCCAGGAACGCGCGCAGCGTGGCCTCCAGCTCGCCGCCCCGCCGGGCGTCGTGCTCGCGTATCGGCGCGAGCACGCCGTCCGCCAGGGTGCGCAGGGCGGCCGCGTTCTGCGTCCCGAGCAGGAGCCGGTGGGGGCCGAGCTCGGCGAAGGTCCGGACGGCGGGCCCGGCGCCGCCCCGCCGCAGGGTGCGGCAGACCTCGCGCGACCTGATGAGCGGTTCGCGCAGCCCCGCCGGCCCCCGGGCGGTCCCGCCGAGGCCCACGACGGCGCGGTGGCCGGGGAAGCGCTCCCCCACGGCGGCGGCGAGGCGCTCGGCGAGGGGCGCCGCCTCCCGCTCGCCGTGCCGCCACGACAGGACCGCCACCACGTCCTGCGACCCGGCCGCCACGACGACCGGGACGCCGGCGGAGACGAAGAACTCGCCGACCACCTCCGCGAGTCCGGGCAGGGTGGCCTCCGCGCCCGCGAACGCCGTCGTCCACACCGCGAGCGGCCCCTCCGGGTCGACGCCGAACGCGCGCAGCCGGCCGGGGACCTCGGCGTCGCGGCTGCCCCCCGACAGCACCATCTCCAGCAGCTCGCTGGCGAACCGCAGCTCGATCGCCTGCACGGCCTGCTGCTTGGCGACCTCCAGGCTGAGGAAGCGCGCCGCCTGGTCCAGCGCGTCCTGCTCGGCGCGCGTCAGCTCGCTCACCGGGCGCAGGCAGATCAGCGCCGCGTCGACGTCGCCGACCGCGCCGACCAGGTACAGCGCGGCCCGTCCGGCGGCGCCGAGGTCGAGCTCCAGGGGCGGCGGACGGCGGGTCAGCCCCGTGGCGACCGCGTGGAGCTGGGCGGCGTCCAGCTCCGTCCCCGCCGAGGCCAGCAGGCGGCCCATCCGGTCGACGACCGCGAGCGGCAGCTCGTGGTCGCGGCGCAGCACCCGCAGGACGCCGGACGCGCCCGCACCCCGCGAGATCGCCGTGGCCAGCGCGTCCCCCCGGCGCACCATGCCGACCAGCGCGCCCTGCCGCTCCTCGCTGTAGCGGGTGGCGACGGCCTCGGAGATCGCGGTGAACGGCACCGCCGCCGCGATCTCCAGCAGGGGCACGCCCGCGTCACGGCAGGCGTCGACCAGGTCCTGCGGGGTGGCGGGGCGCTCCGGGCGCAGGCCGAAGACGATGCCGGCCGCCCGGGCCCGCCGGACGTTGGCGACGAACCCGGAGGCCGCGATCCGGTCGTCCCACAGGCCGTTGGTCAGCACCAGCTCGCGCCGCCGCACGTAGCCCGAGGGGTCCGGCAGCTCGGTGTTGTGGACCCAGGCGACCGGCTCCTCCAGGGCCCCTTCAGGGCCCGGAACCAGGACCCTGAGGCCCAGCGACTCGTCTTCCAGCAGGGACGCCAGCGTGAACACCCTGTAAATCTATCCATCCCCTGGGTTCGACGATAGAGGTTTCTCTACTTCTGGACGGGACGGCGCAGTGCTTTGGTGTGCTGTACGTCACGGACGGAGGAACCCATGTCCAGCAACGAATCCGCATACCGAGGCCCGGCCGCCGAACCGGTTCGCTTGGAAGATCAGGTTCGCTTCGACGAACACGGCATCGAGCCCATCCCGGCCTCCGCCCGCGACTCCACGCCGTGGCAGCAGTTCTGGATCTGGTGCGGGGCCAACATCGCGCCGATCAACTGGGTGCTCGGCGCGCTGGGCGTCACGCTCGGCCTGAGCCTGGTGGAGACCCTGGTGGTCGTCACCCTCGGCAACCTGGTGGGCTGCGCGGTCTTCGGGCTGTTCAACGTGATCGGCCACCGCACCGGCGTCAACCAGATGGTCCTCGGGCGCGGGCCGTTCGGCCGGCGCGGCGCCCTCGTCCCCGGCCTGGTGCAGGGGCTGCTGACCATGGGCTGGGTCGGCGTCAACACCTGGGTGGTGCTGGACCTGGTGATCGAGATCCTCGCCCAGGCGGGGGTGCACGGCGGCACAGGGCTGCGCTACCTGGTGGCCGGGCTCATCATGGGCGCCCAGCTCCTCCTGGCCCTCTACGGGTTCTACGCGATCCGCACGTTCGAGAAGTACACCGTCCCGGCCACGGTCCTGGTGATGGTGGTCATGACCGGGCTGGCCCTCGCGCAGGCCGACCTCCACTGGACGGCCTCCACCGCGACCACCGCGGGCGACAAGTTCACCGCCGTGACCCAGCTGCTCACCGCCATCGGCATCGGCTGGGGCATCAGCTGGCTGCCCTACTCCGCCGACTACAGCCGCTTCGTCCGCCCCGCGGCCTCGGACCGGTCGGTGTTCTGGTCCACCGCGCTCGGGATGTACGTCCCCACCGTGTGGCTGGCCGCACTCGGCGCCTGCCTCGCCAGCGCGGGCGACGGGGGCGACCCCTCCAGCCTCGTGACGGGCGCGTTCGGGGTGATGGCCGTGCCCGTCCTGCTGCTGATCATGCACGGGCCCGTGGCGACCAACATCCTGAACCTGTACTCGTGCTCGCTCGCCGCGCTGTCGGTCGGCATCCGGGTCGCCCGGTGGAAGGTGACGCTGGTGGCCGGGACGGTGGCGTCCCTGGTGCTGGTGGTGTTCGTGCACGCCGACAGCTTCGCCCAGGCGTTCGACCACTGGATGGCGTCCATCCTGGTGTGGATCAGCCCGTGGGCGGCGATCGTCCTGGTGGACTTCTTCGTCCTGCGGCGCGGCCGGATCGACGTGTCCGCCCTCTACCGGGACGGCGGCGCGAACGTCCGGGCCCTGGTCAGCCTGGCGCTCGGGCTGCTGGCGGCATGGGCGTGGCAGTTCGGCACGGTGCCCGCCCTGCAGGGCCCGATCGCGCGGACGCTGGGGAACACCGACTTCTCGTGGCTCTCGGGCGCCCTGGTCGCGGGCGGGCTGCACTACGCCCTGGCGCGCCGAGCCCACCGGAAGGCCGCACCGATCGGGACGGCCGCCTGACGGGAGTTCCGCGCCCTCCACGGTGAGCCGCCGACGCCACGGCGCCGGCGGCTCACCGTGCGCGTCCGCCCGGATGCGGACCGCCGAGCTCGACGCATCCTCAACGGGCCAACCATGTCTCCTGCACGACAGGTCGGCGCATGGCGGCCCCCCTCCACTGGGAATGATGCAGGCGCCCTCGCTCGTCGAATTTTCGCTCGCCCGACCCTGAAATCGAACATATGATCGAGTGAGTGAGACGCGCAGGGACCGGCCCGGGGCGCCCGCCGGGCCGGTCGGACCTTCGACGTAAGGCGGACATGCCGATGGCCTTCTCCTCCGAGGTGCTCCCAGCCGCCGTCCAAGCGATCAGCAGCGCCCCCTCCCGCCAGCACCCCGTCGTTATGATCACTTGCGCCCCGGACGGGCGGCCCCGGGTCTGCGTGCCCGACTGGGGAGAGCTCCGCGTCCTCGACGACCGGCGCCTGCGCGTGGCGGTCTGGCCGTCCGACCCCACCGCGGCCGACCTGGACCGCGGCACGCCCGTCCTGTTGATCGTCACCGCCCTGTCCGAGGTCTACCTGGTCCACGCCACGCCCGGCCGCCTGGAGAACGCCGCCATGGTGTGGGCCCACTACGAGCTCACGATCACCTCGGCGCGCCTCGCCGACCGGGGCACCGCGCCGCCCCTCCCCCGGGACGCCGAGGACGCCACGGAGTACCTGACCCAACGCCTCCCGAGGCGGGCCAGAACCCACCACCGCCACCCCGGCCAGCGCTCTCCCTGGGCCCGCCCTACGGAACCCGAGGGAAAGGCAGACCACCGCCACACCGAACGCGCCCACCCCTGACCGGACGAGAGCCGGCGGCCGCGGCACCCGACCGCGGCCGGATCAGGTGAGGTTGGAGGGGCGGGATTCCCAGTAGGGGGCGCGGAGTTGGCGTTTCAGGGTCTTGCCTGAGGGGTTGCGGGGGATCTCCGCGAGCCGGTCGAAGCCTCTGGGGGTCTTGTAGGCGGCCAGGTGCTCCCGGCAGAAGTCGCGGAGCTCGTCGTCCGTGGCGACGGCGTCCGGTGCCGGGACGATGGCGGCGTGGACGGACTCGCCCCATTCGTCGGACGGGACGCCGAACACGGCCGCGTCGGCCACCGCCGGGTGGGCGGTGAGGACGGCCTCGATCTCGGCCGGGTAGATGTTCATCCCGCCCGAGATGATCATGTCGGTGCGGCGGTCGCAGATGTAGTAGAAGCCCTCCTCGTCGCGGTAGGCGATGTCGCCGACGGTCAGCCAGTCGCCGCGGCCGGCGTCCCGGAACTTGCCCTCCGCCTTGTAGTAGGCGTTGAAGGTGCCGGCGCCGCGCACGTAGAGGTCGCCGGGGACGCGCGGCTCCTCGACGGGGCGGCCGTCCTCGCCGAAGAGCGCGATCTCCACGCCGGGCGCGGCGCGGCCGCAGCTTCCGGGCTTGCGCATCTGGTCCTCGGGGCGCAGGACGGTGTCGACGCCGAGCTCGGTGGAGCCGTACACCTCGAACAGGGAGCCGTCGCCGATGCGGTCGACGTACCGGCGCTTGAGCTCGAACGGCCACGGGGCGGCGTTGGCGATGACCCGCCGCAGCGAGGAGAGGTCCCTGCGACGGATCGCCTCCTCCGGCAGGTCCACCACGCGGCGGATCGGGGTCGGCGCGGAGAACGTGGTGGTCACCCGGTGCCGCTCGACGAGGTCCAGCCAGCGTTCGGGGTCGAAGTCGCGCATCACGACCACGGTCCCGCCCATGAGCTGGACGATCAGCATGAAGCTCATCGGGCCCGAGTGGTAGAGCGGGCCGGTGGTGAGGTAGACGTCGCCGGGCTCGAAGCCGATCTCGCCGACCAGCCCGAGGACCAGGGCCGGGTCGGGCTCGCCCCGCACGACGCCCTTCGGCTTGCCGGTCGTCCCGGAGGTGTAGAACATCGAGGTGCCGGCCGCGGGGTCGGCGCCGCGGGCGACGGGCTCGGTTCCCGGGCTCCGGTCGGCCAGGGCGTCGAGCGAGGACGCCCAGTCCGGCGGCGCGGAGCCCCAGGCGAGCCAGGCGCGGACGCCGGCCGCCAGGCCGCGGGCCGCTTCGAGCTGGGGGGCCTGCTCGGCGTCGAACACCACCAGCGCGGCGTCGGCGTTCTCGACGACGTAGGCCGTCTCCTCCGGTGTGAGGCGGTAGTTGAGCGGGACGCCGACGGCGCCGCACTTGCGCAGGGCCGAGATCAGCGCGACGACCTCGGTGCTGTTGCGGCCGCACCACACGACCTTGGTCCCGGCCCGGACGCCGTGCTCGACCAGCAGGTTGGCGTACCGGTTCACGAGGGTGTTGAACTCCGGGTAGGTCAGGCGCCGCTCGCCCTCGACGACCGCGATCTTCGAGGGGGCGGCGGCGGCCGTCGCCGCCAGCGGGTCTTCGGCGGGCATGGTGATCGACCTCCTGCGGGGGGTTCACATGGGCCGGTGTGCCAGGGCGCGCTCCAGCCGCTCCTGGGCGCGGGCCGCCTGCCGGGCGCGGTAGGCGATCGGCATGTACCGGACGGCGCGGGCTCGCCGCGGCGCTCCCGCCCGTCCGGCGGGCTCGCGGGCGTCCCCTCGGTCACCGTCATCGGCGCGACCTCCTGACGAAACGACTCCTGTAAGCTAAACCCGAATAAGGAGTCGCTTACAAGTCGCGCCCCCGCCGCTAGGCGCCGACCGCGGCGCGGAACCCCTCCCGCCAGCTCGCGTACCGCGGCTCCCAGCCGAGCTCCTTCTTCGCCTTCTCGTTCGAGACGCCCCGCGCGCTGGTCATCTGGGCCACGACGAACTCTCCGGCGAGCAGCCGCCCGAGCCACGCGGGCACCCGCAGCGGCGGCTTCGCGCCCGCCACCTCGGCGAGGCGGGGCAGCCACTCCGCGACGGGCGCCGGGTCGTCGTCGGCGACGTTGTACGCGCCCGGCTCGCCGCGTTCGATCGCCGCGAGCGTCGCGGACGCGGCGTCGGCGCAGTCGATGAACGACCAGACCCCGGCCCCGCCGCCGACCACCGGCATCTGCCGCTTCCGCACGAGCTCCACCATGGAGTCCGAAGCGCCCGGCCCGTAGAAGGTGCCGTAGCGCAGCACGATCCCCTCCGGCGCCTTGAGCCGCACGGTCTCGTCCACGTACCTGATCGCCGCCACCGTCCGCTCGGCCGACGGGACCGGCCGCGTCTCGACCGGGTCGTCCTCGGTCTTCACCGGGCCGCCGGAATGCCCGTAGAGGAAGTTGTGGCCCTGCGCGACGACCCGGCGGACGCCCGCGGCGTCCGCGGCC
The DNA here is from genome assembly GCF_040653135.1 of Actinomadura sp. NPDC048021. Taxonomy (NCBI): domain Bacteria; kingdom Bacillati; phylum Actinomycetota; class Actinomycetes; order Streptosporangiales; family Thermomonosporaceae; genus Actinomadura; species Actinomadura sp. NPDC048021. The sequence continues at coordinate 251,714 of NZ_JBEZJQ010000011.1, read as the reverse complement.
TCCAGCAGGTTGTCGGTGCCCCGCGTCCGCAGCTCGTTGGTCGCGGCGAACACCCGGTCGACCCTGCGCAGGCTCCGCATGTCCGCCAGCGCCGTCATCTGGTGGACGATCACGTCCGGCGCCGCGGCCCGCACCGCCGCGACCACGGCGTCGCGGTCCAAGCCGTCCAGGACCACCGGCTCGGCGCCCGTCCCGCGCAGGACCGCCGCCCGGGCGGGCGACCTCGTGGCGGCCGTGACCTGGTGGCCCGCCGCGATCAGCCCGGGGACGAGGTGGCGCCCCAGCGCTCCCGTCGCTCCGGTGACGAAGACTCGCATCCTCTTCTTCCTTCCCTGGAATGCCTCTCCCCTCAAGACGCCCCTCCCTCCGGGTCTGTGACATACCGGCACCGCCTTTCCGCGACGGGCCTGGGAGAACGCCGCGGGCGGCGGTCATGATTGCGATCCTCCCCGCCGGGCAGGGCACGTCCGTGAGCACGAGCGCACTGATCGTCATCGACATGCTGAACCCGTACGAGCACGAGGACGCGGACGCGTTGATCGAGAGCGTGCAGGAGATGGTCGGCCCGCTGCGGCGCCTGCTGGACGACGCCAGGCGGCGCGACGACGTGCGCGTCCTGTACGTCAACGACAACTACGGCGACTTCTCGGCCGACCGGAGGGACCTCGTCGACCGCGCGTTGAAGGGGCGGCGGCCCGACCTGGTCGAGCCCGTCGTCCCGGAGCCCGGCTGCGGGTTCATGTCCAAGGTCAGGCACAGCGCCTTCTACGGGACCGCGCTGGAGTACCTGCTGTCCCGCGAGAAGGTGGAGCAGGTCGTCCTCACCGGCCAGGTCACCGAGCAGTGCGTCCTCTACAGCGCGCTGGACGCCTACGTCCGGCACTTCCAGCTCCGGGTGGTCCGGGACGCGGTGGCGCACATCGACGCCGGGCTCGGCGACGCCGCGCTGCGCATGATGGAGTCGAACATGCGCGCCGAGATCGTCACCGCCGACCGCTGCTTCTGAAAGCGGAGAACGCCCCGCCGGACGGGCGGGGCGTTCTCGTTTTCCAAACCGGTCAGCGCACGTCGACGAAGTCGTCGGCGGACTTCTGGCGGTCGAAGTTGCTCGTGCCGGGGAAGTAGGCGCGCCAGTAGCCGTCCTGCTTGGCCGTGAACGCCTTCTGGAACCGGCCGTCGCGGGCGGTCTTGGCCGATCCCATGTACGTCCAGGACGCGGAGCCCTGGGGACGGAAGTAGACGCGGATCGTCTTGCCCGGGTACACGGTGTATCCGGTGGCGAAGTCGTTGAGTCGCTTCAGGCGGCCGGACACGGCGATCGGGCGGCCCGCGCGCACGGGCTCGGGCGCGGCGTTGTAGCTCTGGATCGCCGTGTCGAACTTCTCGTACCAGTAGTCCTCGCGGCTTCCCAGTGCCTTGCCGCTCGCGTTGTAGGCGACGACCCGGACGCGCCAGCGTCCGAGGTCCTCCACGTGGCCGGGGCAGCCGACGGACCAGCCGACCTGGTCCTTGGCCAGGACCCGCTTGTAGACGCGGCCCGCGGGGATCCGCCCGTCGGGGTCGATCAGATAGGCCCTGGAGTAGGCGACCGAGGGACCCTGGGTGCCCCACACCCACACGTCCATGGCGCAGGACGCGTTGTAGTCGCCCTTGCCGACGGAGAGGCGCTTCGGCACCTCGACGCGGAACTGGAGCGACTCGGCTTCGGCGGCGGTCGCGCCGCCGGCGAGCACACCGGCGGCGACGGCCAGCGCGGCGGCGGCGGAAACGGTTCTGGGGGGCATCGACGCACCGTTCTGTCAGGGTTCGAGATTCGACGATCATGCCAGCGCCCTCCGCCGCCCACCAGCGGATCCGCGGGGGCGCGCGGCCGGACGGACTTTCCGGGGTCCGACCGGCCGGTTCGGTCCGGGAGCAGGGGTGGTCGGACGGGCGTCCGGGCGGGCCGCGATCGGTGTGCGCCAGGGTCTTGCGGGGCGGCGGGCGGGTGGTTACGGTGCATTCGAGTTTTATAGGAAAGTTTCCTATCAGATCGCGCGCGACCGACTCGGGGTTCGGGGGATTCCCGCTCGTCCACGTCTCCTACCCGGGAGTGACATTGCGAAGAAGAAGGCTTCTCCCCGGTTTCCTGCTCACCGCCCTCTGCTCCCTCGTGCTCGCCCTCCTCGTCCCCGTCCAGGCCGGCGCCGCCGCCTCGGTGACGGCGACCTTCGCCAAGGCCTCCGACTGGGGCTCGGGGTACGAGGGCAGGTACACGATCAAGAACGGCACCGCCTCCGCCGTCACCGGCTGGAAGGTGGAGTTCGACCTGCCGTCCGGCTCGTCGGTCGGGACCTACTGGGACGCGCTGCTCACCAAGTCCGGGCAGCACGCCGCGTTCGCCAACCGCGAGTACAACGGGAGCGTCGCCGCCGGCGCCAGCGTCACGTTCGGCTTCATCGTCAACGGGGCCGGGGCGCCGCAGAACTGCACGGTCAACGGCGCCTCCTGCACGGGCGGCGACACGCCTCCGCCCGGCACCCCCTCCGCCCCCGGGACGCCGACCGTGACGGCCAGGACCGACACCTCGCTGACGCTGTCGTGGCAGGCCTCGTCCGGCACGGTCACCGGCTACCGCGTCTACGAGGGCACGGCGGTCAGGGCCACCGCGACCGGGACCGGCGCCACCGTCGGCGGGCTGACCGCCTGCTCGGACCACACCTACACGGTGAAGGCGTACAACACCGCCGGCGAGTCGGCGGCGAGCGGCCCGGTCACGGCCACCACGACCGGCTGCACGGAGCCGCCGCCCGCCAGCCGCCGCGCCGCGCCCTACCTGTACATGGGCTGGGGCGACCCGCCGAGCCCCTCCACCGTCATGAGCGCCACCGGCATCAAGTGGTTCACGATGGCGTTCATCCTGTCCAGCGGCGGCTGCAACCCCGGCTGGGACGGGCAGCGCCCGCTCAAGGGCGGCGTGGACGAGCAGGCGATCTCGCAGATCCGCGCGGCCGGCGGCGACGTGCTGCCCTCCGTCGGCGGCTGGTCGGGCAACAAGCTCGGCCCGAACTGCTCCACGCCCGAGGCGCTGGCCGGCGCGTACCAGAAGGTCATCGACGCCTACGGGCTCAAGGCCATCGACATCGACATCGAGAACAGCGACGAGTTCGAGAACGCCGCCGTGCAGGACCGCGTCCTCGGCGCCCTGAAGATCCTCAAGCAGAACAACCCGGGTCTGCAGACGATCCTGACGTTCGGCACGACCACCACCGGGCCGAACTACTGGGGCAAGCGGCTCATCGACCAGGCCGCGGCGCTGCAGGCGAACGTGGACGTCTTCACGATCATGCCGTTCGACTTCGGCGGCGGCGCGGACATGTACGGCAGCACCGTCAACGCGTCCGAGGGCCTGAAGACGGCGCTGAAGTCGGCGTTCGGGTGGTCGGACGCCACCGCCTACTCGCACATGGGGATCTCCGGCATGAACGGCCTGTCCGACCAGCAGGAGCTCACCTCGACCGCCACCTGGACGAAGATCCGCGACTGGGCGAAGTCCAAGGGCCTGGCCAGGCTGGCGTTCTGGTCGGTCAACCGGGACCGGCCCTGCCCGGGCGGCGGCGTCGCCGAGAACTGCAGCGGCACCGACCAGCAGCCCTGGGAGTTCACCAAGATCACGGCCGGTTTCTGACCGTCCCGCCGGCGGCCCGCGTCCCGGCTCGGGGGACGCGGGCCGCGCCCGCCTCCGGCCCGCCCGGCTAGACTTGCCTCATTTGTTGTCTTAAACGATTCGCGTTTACGAGGAGGGTTCGGCGCCATGACCGCGTCCCAGACCCCGTCCGCCGCCGAGGAGCTGCGCGGCGCCGGACTTCGGGTGACGGCCGCCCGCGTGGCCCTGCTGGACACCGTCCGGGCCGGGGACCACCTCGGCGTCGAGGCGCTCGCCTCGGGCGTGCGCGACCGCGTGGGCCACATCTCCCTGCAGGCGGTGTACGAGGCGCTCCACGCGCTCACCGCGGCCGGGCTGGTCCGCCGCATCGAGCCGGCCGGAAGCCCCGCCCGGTTCGAGGGCCGCGTCGGCGACAACCACCACCACCTGGTGTGCCGGAACTGCGGCGCGATCAAGGACGTCGACTGCGCCGTGGGGCACCCGCCCTGCCTGGACCCGGTGGACGACGCCGGCTACCTCATCGACGAGGCCGACGTCACGTTCTGGGGCCTGTGCCCGGCCTGCCGGACGGACGCCGGCTGACCCGGGCCGCGCCCGGGCCGCGCCCGGCCCGCACAGCCCCGTGACGGCGTCCGGGCCGGCCACCGAAGCGACCGGCCCGGACGTCCCGGACGTTCCCGATCAGGTGAGGTCGTACCGGTCGAGGTTCATCACCTTGTCCCACGCGGCGACGAAGTCGAGGACGAACTTCTCGCCCGCGTCGTCGCTCGCGTAGACCTCCGAGACGGCGCGCAGCTCGGAGTTCGCGCCGAACACGAGGTCGGCCCGGCTGCCGGTCCACCTGAGCGCCCCCGAGGCGTCGCGCCCCTCGAAGGTCTCAGAGGTCATCGGGTCCTCGCCCGTGCCCTTCCACACCGTGCCCATGTCGAGCAGGTTCACGAAGAAGTCGTTGGTCAGCGCACCGGGGTTGTCGGTGAGGACGCCGAGCGACGACCCGTCGTAGTTCGCCCCGATGGCGCGCAGGCCGCCGACGAGGACCGTCATCTCCGGCGCGGTCAGCGTGAGCAGGTTCGCCCTGTCGACCAGGAGGAACTCGCCCGGCAGGACGTTGCCCTTCTGGAGGAAGTTGCGGAACCCGTCGTGCGTCGGCTCCATCACCTCGAAGGACTCGACGTCGGTCTCCTCCTGGGAGGCGTCGGTGCGCCCCGGCGTGAAGGGCACCTCGACGTCGTACCCGGCGGCCCTGGCGGCCTCCTCGACCCCGGCGCACCCGCCGAGCACGATCAGGTCCGCGATGGAGATCCGCTTGTTGCCGGTCTGCTCGGCGTTGAACGTCTCCTGGACCTGCTCCAGGGTCCGCAGCACGTTCCGCAGCTCGTCGGGGTTGTTGACCTCCCAGCTGCGCTGCGGCTCCAGCCGGATCCGGGCGCCGTTGGCGCCGCCGCGCTTGTCGGTGCCGCGGAACGACGCGGCCGACGCCCACGCGGTGGTGACGAGCTGGGCGACCGACAGCCCGGAGTCCAGCAGGCGGCGCTTGAGCGCGGCGACGTCCTCGGCGTCGACGAGCTCGTGGTCCACCGCCGGGACCGGGTCCTGCCAGATCAGCGTCTCGGACGGGATCTCGGGGCCGAGGTAGCGGCTGACGGGGCCCATGTCGCGGTGGGTCAGCTTGAACCAGGCGCGGGCGAACGCGTCGGCGAACTCGTCCGGGTTCTCCATGAAGCGCCGCGAGATCGGCTCGTAGATCGGGTCGAAGCGCAGCGACAGGTCGGTCGTCAGCATCATCGGCTGGCGGTTCAGCGTGCCGTCCTCCGGGTCGGGGACGGTGTTGGCCCCCGCGCCGTCCTTCGGCCGCCACTGCTGCGCCCCGGCGGGGCTCTCGGTCAGCTCCCACTCGTACCCGAAGAGGACCTCGAAGAAGGTGTTGTCCCACTTGGTGGGGGTGGGCGTCCAGGTGACCTCGAGGCCGCTGGTGTAGGAGTCGCGGCCCTTGCCGGTGCCGTGCGTGCCCTTCCAGCCGAGGCCCATGTCCTCCAGCGGGGCGGCCTCGGGCTCGGCGCCGATGCTGTCGGCCGGCGCGGCGCCGTGCGTCTTGCCGAAGGTGTGGCCGCCGGCGATCAGCGCGACGGTCTCCTCGTCGTTCATCGCCATGCGGCCGAACGTCTCGCGGATGTCGCGCGCCGCGGCGACCGGGTCCGGGTTGCCGTTCGGGCCCTCCGGGTTGACGTAGATGAGGCCCATCTGGACCGCGGCCAGGGGCTTCTCCAGCTCGCGCTCGCCGCTGTAGCGCTCGTCGTCGAGCCAGGCGGTCTCGGGGCCCCAGAAGACGTCCTCCTCGGCCTCCCAGGCGTCGCGGCGGCCGCCGGCGAAGCCGAAGGTCTTCAGGCCCATCGTCTCCAGGGCGACGTTGCCGGCCAGGATCATCAGGTCGGCCCACGAGATCTTCCGGCCGTACTTCTTCTTGACCGGCCACAGCACGCGGCGGGCCTTGTCGAGGCTCGCGTTGTCCGGCCAGCTGTTGAGGGGCGCGAAGCGCTGCTGGCCCGCGCCGGCGCCGCCGCGGCCGTCGCTGACGCGGTAGGTGCCCGCGCTGTGCCACGCCATGCGGATGATCAGCGGCCCGTAGTTGCCGAAGTCGGCGGGCCACCAGTCCTGGGAGTCCGTGAGGACGTGCGCGATGTCCTGCTTCACGGCGGCGAGGTCGAGGCTCTCGAACGCCTCGGCGTAGTTGAAGTCCTCGCCCAGCGGGTTGGCCATGGGCGGGTTCTTGGCGAGCAGTTTCAGGTTGAGCCGTTCCGGCCACCAGCCGCGGTTGCCGCCCCCCTGGGTCGGGTGGGGAGCGCGCTCGTGCGCGACCGGGCAGCCGCCACCGGCGGCGGCTTCGTTCTTCTCGGACATGTGATTCCTTCCAGGGCGACCGTGGGTGAATCAGGAACTGTGGGCGGTTGAGCAGTCGGGGCAGAGGCCCCAGTAGACGACCTCGGCCTCGTCGATCAGGTAGCCGCGGTCGTCGGAGGCCGTCAGGCAGGGCGCCGCGCCCACGGCGCAGTCGACGTCGGCGATGGCCCCGCACGAACGGCAGACGACGTGGTGGTGGTTGTCCCCGATCCGCGACTCGTAGCGGGCCACGGAACCGGACGGCTGGATGCGCCGCAGCAGGCCCGCCGCCGTCAGCGCGCGCAGCGAGTCGTAGACGGCCTGGTGGGAGACCTTCGGGAGTTCCTCGCGCACGGCGCCGATGACCGACTCGGTGTCGGCGTGCGGGTGCGCGTTGACGGCGCTCAGCACCGCCAGCCGCGGGCGGGTCACGCTCAGGGCGGCCGCACGCAGCATCGCGTGGAAGTCCAAGGAGCTGGCCACGACCCCAGACTGTCCCATTTTCTGGAATCAGTCAAGATATTGAATCAACCATGTTCAGGAAGATCGTTTCTTTACCCGCGACCGGCCGCGCACGGGGTCCTCGCGAGCCTAGATCGGGCGGCCGGGCCGGTCACCTGGCGATGTTCGCCGTCGATCGCCGCGAGTTCCGGCGAGAATTGCCGATTTCCAAGATCGCGGGAGCTGGTTCGGTGCGCGAGCTGGGGTGATCCCGGACGCCGGCACGGGGCCCGCACGGCGCCCGCACCAGGGTCTTGCCGACGCCCCGGCCGCTGGCTACCTTGACCCTAAATAGATAGGAAACCTTCCTGTCTAATACGTGAACGATCTCGGGGTTCGGGGGAATCCGCCAGCCTGCCTGAAGCGATGGAGTGAGCCCTTGCGCCCCCGCTCTGCCCTCGGCGTCCTCGCCGCCCTGCTCCTCGTCCTCGCCCTCGCGCCCGGCGCGCACGCCGCCGGCGCCGCCGCCGCGACCTTCACCAAGCCCTCCGACTGGGGCTCGGGCTGGGAGGGACGCTTCACCCTCACCAACGGCACCGACACCGCGATCAACGGGTGGCGGGTCGAGTTCGACCTGCCGTCCGGGACGTCCGTCGGCTCCTACTGGGACGCGCTGCTGACGAAGAACGGCCAGCGGAACACGTTCCAGAACCGCGAGTACAACGCCGTCCTGCCGCCCGGAGGGTCCGTCACGTTCGGCTTCCTCGGGAACGGTCCCGGGAGCCCGCAGAACTGCACGTTCAACGGGCGGCCCTGCGCGGGCGGGCCGACCGATCCCCCGGGCGGGCTCGGCGCCCCCGGCACGCCCACGGTCACCGGACGGACCGACACCTCGCTGACGCTGGCCTGGCAGCCCGGAAGCGGGACGCCCACCGGGCACCGCGTCTACGAGGGCCCGGACCTGAAGGCGACGGTCACCGGGACCTCCGCCACGGTCGGCGGGCTCGCCAAGTGCTCGACGCACACCTACACGGTCAGGGCCTACGACGACAAGGGCGAGTCGCCGGCCAGCGCGGCCGTCACCGGGACGACCGGCGGGTGCGCGACCGGACCGCTGCCCAAGCACTTCCTGACCGGCTACTGGCACGACTTCGTCAACCCGGCGCAGGAGATCAGGCTCTCGCAGGTCCCGGACCAGTACGACCTGGTCGCCGTGGCCTTCGGCGAGGCGACCGGCCGGTCCGGCGAGGTCTCGTTCCGCCTCGACCCCGAGCTCTCCACGGCCCTCGGCGGCTACACCGACGCGCAGTTCAAGGCCGACATCGCCGGCCTGCACGCCAGGGGCAAGAAGGTCATCCTGTCGGTCGGCGGCGAGAAGGGCGCCATCCGGGTCGCGGACGGCGCGTCCGCGCAGCTCTTCGCCGACTCGGTGTCCGGGCTGATGACGCAGTACGGGTTCGACGGCGTCGACATCGACCTGGAGAACGGCCTCAACCCGACCTTCATGGAGCAGGCGCTGCGGGCGCTGCGCGCCAAGGCCGGCGCCGACCTGATCATCACGATGGCGCCGCAGACGCTCGACATGCAGTCGACCGGCGCGTCGTACTTCCAGCTCGCGCTGAAGATCAAGGACATCCTCACCGTCGTCCACATGCAGTACTACAACTCGGGCGCGATGCTCGGCTGCGACCAGAAGGTGTACGGGCAGGGGACGGTCGACTTCATGACCGCGCTGGCCTGCATCCAGCTGGAGAACGGGCTGCGCCCCGACCAGGTGTCGCTCGGGCTCCCGGCCGGGCCCGGCGCGGCGGGCGGCGGGGTCGTGGCCCCGTCGGCCGTCAACAACGCGCTCGACTGCCTCGCCAAGGGGACCGGCTGCGGCACGTTCAAGCCGTCGCGCACCTACCCCGACATCCGCGGCGCGATGACGTGGTCCGTCAACTGGGACGTCACCAACGGCGGCGGCTTCGCCGGGACCGTCGGCCCGCACCTGGACACCCTGCCGTAGGGAGGCCGCCATGAAGAGGATCTGGGTTGTGGCGGCCATGGTCGCCGGGCTGCTGACCGGGGTCACCGCCCCGGCCCACGCGGACAACATCCTGGCCAACGCCGGGTTCGAGAGCGGTTCGCTCAGCCCCTGGACGTGCGACGGCGGCTCGGTCGTGACGAGCCCTGCGCGGACGGGCGGGCACGCGCTCGCGGGCGGGGTGTCGGCCGGGAGCACCGGCCAGTGCACGCAGACCGTGAGCGTGAAGGCGAACACCGCGTACACGCTGTCGGCCTGGGTGCGCGGCAGCTACGTCTACCTCGGCGTGACGGGCGGGACGTCCGCGTGGACGCCGTCCGCCGCCGACTTCACCAAGCTGTCGCTGACGTTCACGACCGGCGCCGACCAGACGTCCGCGCAGATCTACCTGCACGGCTGGTACGGCAACGGCGCGTACTACGCCGACGACGTCGCCCTCGACGGTCCCGGCGGCGCGCCGCAGCCGGGCGTCCCGGGCGCGCCCGGCGCCCCGAGGACCGGCGCGGTCACCGACGGCTCGATCGCCCTCCAGTGGGGGGCGTCGTCCGGGACGGTCACCGGCTACCGCGTCTACGAGGGCACCGCGGTCAAGGCCACGGTCACCGGGACGGCCGCCACCGTCTCGGGCCTGGCCGCGTGCAGCTCGCACACCTTCACGGTCGCCGCCTACAACGACGTCGGCGAGTCGGTGAGATCAGGGCCCGTCAGCGCGCGGACCAGCGGCTGCACCGACACCGGGCTGCCCAGGCACGCGCTCGTCGGCTACCTGCACGCGAGCTTCGCCAACGGCTCCGGCTACGTGCGGATGGCGGACGTCCCGGACGCGTGGGACATCATCGACCTCGCGTTCGGCGAGCCGACGTCGCCCACCTCCGGCGACATCCGGTTCGCCCGCTGCCCGGCGAGCGAGTGCGCGAACGTGGAGAGCGACGAGGAGTTCGTCGCCGCGATCCGCGCGAAGCAGGCGCAGGGCAAGAAGGTGCTGATCTCGATCGGCGGCCAGAACGGGCAGGTGCAGCTCACGACGGCGGCCGCGCGGGACGCGTTCGTCCGGTCGGTGTCGGCCATCATCGACAGGTACGGGCTGGACGGCCTCGACGTCGACTTCGAGGGCCACTCGCTCTACCTGAACGCGGGCGACACCGACTTCCGCGACCCGACCACCCCGGTCATCGTCAACCTGATCTCGGCGCTGAAGTCGCTGAAGGCGAAGTACGGGGCGAAGTTCGTCCTGACGATGGCGCCCGAGACGTTCTTCGTGCAGGTCGGGCACCAGTTCTACGGCGGCGCGGGCGGCGGCGACAACCGGACGGGCGCGTACCTGCCGGTGATCGACGCGATGCGGGACGACCTGACCGTCCTGCACGTCCAGGACTACAACTCCGGGCCGGTGATGGGCCTGGACGGCCAGTACCACACGATGGGCGGCGCCGACTTCCACATCGCGATGACCGACATGGTGAAGGCCGGGTTCCCGGTCGCGAACACCGGCCGCACGTTCCCCGGGCTGCGCCCCGACCAGATCGCGGTCGGCCTGCCCGCCGCGGTCAGCGCCGGCAACGGGCACACGCCGCCCGCCCAGGTGCAGCAGGCCGTGAACTGCCTGGTCAAGGGGCAGAACTGCGGGTCCTACACGCTCCGCGGCGGGACGTCCCCCGATCTGCGCGGCCTGATGACGTGGTCGATCAACTGGGACCGCTACTACGGCTGGGAGTTCATGAACAGCCACGAGCCCTTCCTGAACGGCCTGCCCTGAGCCGCCCTCCCCGACCGGCCTTCCGGACCGGCCTCCCCCTGACCCGCCCCCCGCCTCCTTCACCGGACCCCACCCCCACCGGAAGGAAACCCATGCGATCGACCCGCAGGAAGGCCGCCGTGGCGGCGGCCGCGGTGCCGGCCGCGTCCGCGCTGGCCGTGCTCGGCACGGCGACGGCCGCGAGCGCGCACGGCACGATGTCCGATCCGCCCAGCCGCGTGTACGTGTGCAACCAGGAGGGCCCCGAGAGCCCCAAGTCGGAGGCGTGCAAGGCGGCCGTCGCGGCCAGCGGCGCGCAGGCCTTCTACGACTGGAACGAGGTGTCGCTGCTGGACGCGGGCGGGCGGCACCGGGAGATCATCCCGGACGGGCAGCTGTGCAGCGCCGGACGGGCCAAGTACCGGGGCCTGGACCTCCGGCGCGCGGACTGGCCCGCCAAGCCGATGAGGGCGGGCCAGCAGACGATCACCTACCGCGCGTCCGCGCCGCACGGGGACAGCAACTTCGAGTTCTACCTCACCCGCGAAGGCTGGGACCCGACACAGCCGCTGCGCTGGGGCGACCTCGTCCCGCTGGCGAGCTTCACGCACCAGAACCCGTCCGAGTACACCAACTGGACGCTGAACATCCCGCCGCGGACGGGCCGCCACATCCTGTACTCGATCTGGCAGCGGGTGCTGGGAAGCCAGGAGGCGTTCTACACCTGCTCCGACGTCGACTTCGGCGGGACGAACAACCCGACCCCGACCCCGACTCCCACTCCGACCCCCACGCCCACCGAGACGCCGACGCCCACGCCGACTCCCACGCCGACCGGGACGCCGGGCGGGACGTGGAAGGCGGGGACGGCCTACGCCGCGGGCGACCGGGTGACCTACGGCGGCGCGACCTACGCGTGCCGCCAGGCGCACACGGCGATCGCCGGCTGGGAGCCCCCGACCACGGCCGCGCTCTGGCAGCCGGTCTGACGAGCCCGCGACGATGAGGCGCGGCCTGACGACGTCCGGCTCGCTGGCGCTTGTCGCCGCGTGCGTCGTCCTGCTCGCGGTCCAGTGCGGGGCCGGCGGCGGTCCGCCGTCGCCGGTCCCCGTGCAGGCGCGCGGCGGGACCGGATTCAACTCCACCGACGTCATGTTCCTGCAGATGATGGTCCCGCATCAGGGCCAGGGCGTGAAGCTGGCCCGGACGGCCCGCGGGCGTGCCGTCCGCCCCGAGGTCGCGACCCTTGCCGCGGCGATCGAGACGACGCAGCTCGCCGAGATCAGTGACATGGCGGGACGCCTGAGGGCCTGGCACCGGCCGCCGACGGCGGACCCGCACTCCCACGAGCACGACCTGCACGGCGGAATGCCCGAGACCACCGACGCCGAGCTGGAGGCGCTGGCGAGGACGCCGCCGGACCGGTTCGAGCGCGCCTTCCTCGACCTGCTGATCGCCCACCAGGACGACGCCGTCCAGCTGGCGCGGCTGGAGACCGGCAGGGGCGAGGACGCCTGGACGAGGCGGCTCGCGCGGCGCGTCGACAGCTCACGCTCGGCCGAGATCGACCGGATGCTGGCGCTCCTCGGTTCCCCGACCCCGAAGAACCACCCCCAGAAGTAGGTGTTCGCGCATGCGCAGATTAATCGGAATCCTTGTCGCCTTCGTGGTCGTGGCGGCGCTGGCCGCCGCGCCCGCGCAGGCGGCCGACCGGCTGACGGCGACGTTCAGCCTGTCCGGCACGACGGGCAAGTACGTGGTCGGCAACCCCGGGACGGCCGACGTCAGCGGCTGGAAGCTCGTCTTCGAACTGCCCGCCGGGGTGACGGCGAGCAACCCGCAGAACGCCGCGCTGTCGCAGAACGGCACGAAGGTGACGCTGACCCCGGCGTTCTACATCAACACCGTCAAGGCGGGCGGGACCACCGAGCCCTACAGCCCGACGTTCACGCTCAGCTCCGCCGCCCAGCCGACGAGCTGCACGCTGAACGGCGCGAACTGCGACGGGACGGGTGAACCGCCGCCCGCGCCGGCCGGGATCACCGCCGAGTACACGGTCAGCGGGACCCAGGCCAAGTTCGTCGTCGCGAACCACACCAGCGCGTCGATCAGCAACTGGTCGGTCGTGTTCGACCTGCCGGCGGGCGTGACCGCGAGCGGCGCCGACAACGGGACGGTCAGCCAGAGCGGCACCACGGTCACCCTCAGCCCCGTCTACTACAACTCCACGATCGGGGCCGGGCGGACGACCGAGCCCTACAGCCCGACGTTCACCGTCAGCAGGTCCGGCGCCGAGCCGACGAGCTGCCGCGTCAACGACGTCAACTGCGACGGCGCCGCCGACGTGCCGCCGGGCGCGCCCGGCGGCCTGAAGTCCACGGTCAGGACGACCAGGACCGTGTCGCTGGCCTGGGACGCGGCGAAGGCGGGCAGCCTGCCGGTCACCGCGTACGAGGTCTACAACGGGTCGGCTCTCGCGACCACCGTCCCCGAGACGAACGCCACGGTCACCGGCCTCACCCCGAACACCGAGTACACGTTCACGGTGAAGGCCCGCGACCGGAAGGGGAACCTGTCCCCCGCCAGCGCGCCCGTCACCGTCAGGACCAACGACCCAGCCGCGGACACGCAGGCGCCGTCCGTCCCGACCGGGCTGCAGAGCACCGGCAAGGACTCCGCCAGCGTGAAGCTCGCGTGGACGGCCTCGACCGACAACACCGGCGTCGCGAACTACGACGTGCTGGTGGACGGGAAGGTCGCCACGACCGTGGCCGGCACCAGCGCCACGGTCGCGGGGCTCTCGCCGTCCACCGAGTACGCGTTCGCCGTCCGGGCGCGCGACCTGTACGACAACGTGTCGGCGGCGAGCGCGGCAGTGAAGGTGAAGACCGACGACGTGGTCAGCGGCGGCTACGCGCGCGTCGGCTACTTCGTCCAGTGGGGCATCTACGGCCGCCAGTACTTCGTGAAGAACCTGGACACCACCGGCAACGCGGCCCGCCTCACCCACATCAACTACGCGTTCGCGAACGTCGACCCGGTCAACATGACGTGCCTCCAGGGCGTCACGAAGGGCACCACGGCCGACCCGCAGGACCCGAGCCAGGGCGACGGAGCGGGCGACGCCGAGGCCGACTACGGGCGCCCGTTCAGCGCCGCCCAGTCGGTGGACGGCGTCGCCGACACGGGCTGGGAGAAGCTGCGCGGCAACTACAACCAGCTGAAGAAGCTCAAGGCCAAGTACCCGAAGCTGAAGGTGCTGATCTCGATCGGCGGCTGGACGTACTCCAAGTACTTCTCCGACGTCGCCAGGACCGACGCGTCCCGCAGGAAGTTCGCCGCGTCCTGCATCGACACCTACATCAAGGGCAACCTGCCCGACTACAACGGCGCGGGCGGTCCGGGCACGGCCGCCGGGATCTTCGACGGCATCGACCTCGACTGGGAGTGGCCGGGCGCCGAGGGCCACGCGGGCAACCACGTCAGCCCGGACGACAAGCACAACAACACGCTGCTCATCGCCGAGTTCCGCCGCCAGCTCGACGAGCTGACGAAGTCGACCGGCAAGCGCTACCTGCTGTCGGCGTTCACCCCCGCCGACCCCGCGAAGATCGACGCGGGCTGGGAGCTGGCGGAGGTCGCCAAGTCCATGGACATCTTCAACGTCCAGGGCTACGACTTCCACGGCGCGGGCAGCGACAACTCCTGGGAGCCCAACCGGACGGGCCACCAGGGCAACCTCTACGCCGATACCGACGACCCGTACCCGTTCCACTTCAGCGTCGAGAACGCGGTCAAGCCGTACCTGGACGCCGGGGTGAACCCGCGCAAGCTCACGCTCGGCCTCGCCTACTACGGCCGCGGCTGGCAGAACGTGACCGACGGCGGCAAGAGCGGCGAATGGCAGGCCGCCAAGGGCGCGGCGCCCGGGCAGTTCCAGGAGGAGGCCGGGACGCGCGGCTACAGCAACCTGATCGCCAGCGTGCCCAACTGCCGGGTCGTCCACGACGAGCAGGCGGTGGCGACGTCCTGCTACACCGGCGACAACGGCCAGTGGTGGACCTTCGACGACGCCTGGTCGATCCAGAAGAAGACCGCCTGGCTGCGGAGCAAGAACCTGCTCGGCGCCATGATCTGGGAGATGTCCGGCGACCCGGGCGTCCTGACCAAGGCCCTCGACGACGGCCTGAAATGAGCGGGCCCGAGATGACGGCCTGAGATGACGGCCTGAGCCCGTCCCGTCCCCGATCCCAGGGCCGGCGTCGCTGCCCGCTCGCGGCGCCGGCCCTGTTCCATGCCCGGACGCCGTCCCCGGGGCCTCCCTCTCCGGTCCGGAAGCCGGCGGTCCCGCGTGCGTCTGGCGCGTAGACGGGGATCACGCGGGGCCGCCGGTGTCTCCGGGGCGCACTCCGGATCCTAGACGCTTATTGGCGCTGCGACAATAAGCTCTCACCAGCGGTCGAGGTGGAGGATCTCCTCCAGCGGGACCCGCGGGGCCGGGCGGAAGGTGTCGCCGGTGTAGTAGGCGGTCGGGATGAGCGCGCCCTGGCGGACGTCCTCGGGAAGGCCGAGCAGTTCGGCGACCTCCCGCTCGTAGACCAGGTGCAGGGACGTCCAGGCGGTGCCGAGTCCGCGGGCGCGCGCCGCGAGGGCGTAGTTCCAGACGGCGGGCAGCAGCGAGCCCCACAGGCCCGCCTGGTTGCCCTCCGGCAGCCGTCCGCCGGGCACGCGCAGGCACGGGATCAGCAGGACCGGCACGTCGCCCATGCGGTCGGCCAGGTGGGCGGCGCTCTCCCCGACGCGGCGCTGCACCTCGGCCCGCTCCGGGTCCCCCTCGTACTGCGCGCCGCCGGCGCCGCCGGCCTGCGCGTAGGCGGCGAACGCCCGCCGATAGTGCTCGCCGATCGCCGCGCGGGTCCCGGGATCGGTGACGACGATCCACTGCCAGCCCTGCCGGTTGCTGCCGCTCGGCGCCTGCACGGCGATCTCCAGGCACTCGCGGACCAGCTCCATGGGGACGGGGCGGTCGAGGTCGAGGCGCTTGCGCACGGTGCGCGTCGTGGTGAGCAGCTCGTCCGGGCTCAGCGGCAGCGTGGTCTTACCCTGGTCGGTCGTCATGCCACCATCGTCCCCCGGCGGCCCCGGGTTACCCGGGAGGGCCGCCGTCAGCCGGTGTCGACGACCGGGTTGAGGAAGACGTCCTTCGCCTCCCGCGGGGTGAGGTCCGTGCGGCCGGTGAGGTCGTTGCGCGCGTCGGTGAACCGGAACCGGTAGCCGCCGGGCGGCAGGTGCCCGATCTCCCACCAGTTGCCGTCGAGGTCCTTGAGGTAGAAGGAGTAGACGCCGTGCTGGCGGACGGGCTTGTTGAGCTCCCTGACCCCGTACTCCTCGCCGGTCTCCGCTATCGCGCGGTAGGCCTCGTCCACCTCCTCGTCGCTGCCCACGTCGATCCCGTTGTGGTAGAGCAGCGGCATGTCGGGGCGGTCCGGCCTGGACTCCACGCACACGTAGGTGTGGTCGCCGCCGAGCCGGACGTAGAGGACCGCCGTCATCGGCTGGACGACCTCCAGGCCGAGCACCTCCTCGTAGAAGCGCCGCGTCGCCGCCACATCAGTGATCTTCAGCGTGCCGTGCGAAAGGAAACGCGACTTGATCGCGGGTTTCCTGGTCGAGCGATGCGTGATTCCCGGCATTTCCCCTCCGATCCGCCGCATTCAGCGCGGCGAGCGAGAAACCTTTCTCGTCCATTTCACGGCAGATATTCGATTAAGGGAAGGCCTGAGCTGGATGGTGAAGATGAGGCGAGAGCTACTAGTCTGTCGGAATGCTTCCCGCTTTGGGTGTTTCCCCCGTATCGTCCAGGCTTGGGTGGCTCGATGCGCTGCGGGGGGCCGCGGCCCTGGCGGTGGCGCTGCACCACGCGAGCTACGTGTACCTGCCCGACCTGCGGGTGCGCCTCGCCGACTGGTTCGACCCCGGCCTGTTCGGCGTCCTGGTGTTCTTCCTGGTCAGCGGGTACATCGTGCCCGCCTCGCTGGAGCGGCGCGGCAGCGTGCGCGGGTTCTGGGTCGGCCGGTTCTTCCGCATCTACCCGCTGCTGGCGGTGACGTGCCTCCTCGCCGTCCTGCCTTTCCTGCTGGGCGTGCTCGGGCTCCGGGCGGGGCTTGAGCAGTACTCCCCCGCGACCGCCGTCCTCGCGCACATGACGATGCTGCAGGACGTCCTCAACGTCCCGAACGCGATGAACGTGCTGTGGACGCTCTCCTACGAGATGGCCTTCTACCTGCTGGTCGTCGCCCTGTTCATCGTCGGCGGGCACCGCCGCTCGGCCCCGGCCGCCGTGGTCCTCACCGTGGTCGCGCTGGCGGCGGTCGCGCTGACCGCCTGCGGCCTGCTGACCGGCGCGTACGCCCCCGCCGCCCTGCTGTCGCGCACCGCGGGGACGGGCCCGGTGGTCGCGGTGACGGTGGCCGCCCTGGCGGTGGCGATCCCGGCGGCGTCGTCCCGGCGTCCCGCGCCGCGCCTCGCGGGCGGACTGCTCGGCGGGCTGCTCGCCCTCGCGCTGGTCGCGGTCAACGGCCGCCTCGGCGCGTGGGAGGGCCTGCTCATGCTGGCGGCCATGTTCACGGGCACCGCCGTGCACCGCGCCGAGCACGGCCAGATCTCCCGGCGCGCGGCCGGAGCGACGGGCGCGGCGGTCCTGACGGGCGCGCTCGCCGCCGGGACGTGGAACGCCGCCCCCTACGGCCGCAACGCCCAGCTCGTGTGGTGCGGCGCTGTCCTGGCGGCGTCCGCGACGTTCGCGGCGGGCTGGCGGCTGCGGAACCGGAGCTTCCCCGCCTGGGCGACCGGTCTCGGCACCATCAGCTTCTCGGTGTACCTGCTGCATCCGCTGCTGCTCATGGTGGCCGCGCAATTCCTCGGCGCTTCCGGACGCGAGGACGCGGCCGGCCTCGCACTGTTCCTTCTCGTCCTGGTGGCGGCGAGCTGGGCCTCGCAGCGCTGGATCGAGGCGCCCGCGCAAAGGCTGGGACGGCGCCTGGCCCGCTCGCGCACTCCGGACGCGCGGCGGGAACAGCACGCCCTCGCCTCCTGATCGGCTCACTTAATAGCGTGCAGTGATTTATGGCGCTCTGTCACCATGGCGCGGTGAACATCTGGCTTGAGGCATTGGTCGTCCGGAACACGCATCGCATTCCCGCGCCGTCCGGTCCGTCCGGAGAAGGGGCGACGGTGGCGCGGCAGTTCGACGCCGCCCTGATGTCGGTCGGCTTCAAGCTCTCCGCGGACGTCCTGCGCGCGCTGTCGGGGCTGTCGGAGCAGACCGTCCGGAGCGTCGCGGTGCGCACGCTCGCCACCGTCCGCGAGATGGCGGGCGACCACGTCCGGCACAACTCCTACTTCCGCGACTTCCCCCGCAACGTGCCCGACACCCTGGACTTCTGGCTCGGGCTCCTCCACGAGACGCTTCAGGACGCCGCGCTCGCCCCGGCGGCGCGCGGCGCCCTGCGAGACGGCGTTCTCGACCTGCTCACCCTCAAGGGCTACGGCCGCTACCAGCACACCTACGAGGAGATGCTGGCGGCGCAGGACGAGCTGGTCACCGCCGCGGGCGACCGGGTGACCGTCCTGCACCTCGGGCGGGCCCTCGCCGAGGAGGCCGCGGAGCTGTACCTGCGGCTCGCCGAGAGCACCACGCCGCTGGGCGAGGAGGACCTGGAGACCCTGGAGAAGCTGGCCGCGCACCACGCCTCCGGCCCCCATCCCGAGCGGATCCCCGTCCGGGAGAACCGCGCCGTGATCAACCGGGTCCGCCTGGCGCTGGGCGCCGGCCTGCTCGTCGACACGGTCACCGACGTGCTGCGCCTGGCGTGCGCGCTGTCGGACGGCGACGTGACCCTCCAGGAGCCCACGCGGTTCGTCTCGATGCCGCGCCCCACGCGCCGGGCGCTGCTCGCCGCGCTCGACGGCGTCGTCCGCGACGACCCCGGCAAGCTCGGCGACGTCGCCGCCCGGCGCGAGCCGTGGAAGCGGCTCGGCGAGCGGCTCCACCCGCACGAGCACCCGAGGTGGGCGGGGGCGGCGGACGTGTTCGCGGTCGCGCGCGGCGAGAAGAAGGCGCCGTCGTTCGCGGCGCGCTTCGAGGCGCGGCTGGCGGACGGCGACGTCACGGGCGCGGCGCGCGTGGCGGCGGGCGCGCCAGGAACGCTGTTCCGGTCCCTGGACCGGCTGCTGCGCCTCGCGCCGGATTCCCGGGACGCGGTGCTCGACACGGCCGAGTCGGTGATCGACCGGGTGTCGGGACGGGTGCTGCTGTCGGTGCGGGAGCACCTGCTCAACCGCGCCGGCGAGCCCGGGCGGACGCGGCTGTTCGCCAACCGGCTCGGCCGCGGCGCCGCCGTGCCCGACACCCGCCCGCCCCTGGAGCCGGACGCGGCGGAGCGGCTCGCGGCGATGCTGGAGGACGAGATCCGGGGCCGCCTCCCGGCCGTCGGCCGCCTGGTCGTCGACCCCGACGTGCTCGACGTCGCGCTGCCGCTCAGCGGGAAGGCCGCCGGGAAGGGGCTCGGCGTCCTGCCGCGCGGGTCGGTGACCCCGGTCGACGGCGAGCTGCTGCGGTTCTTCGTCTACTGGCGGCAGCACGAGCACAGGACGGACTTCGACCTTTCCGCGCTCATGCTCGACCAGGACTACGGCAGCCCCGAATGGCTGTCCTACACCAATCTCAGCACCGTGGCGGGAGAGCATTCCGGCGATATCACCGACGCGCCCGAAGGGGCCTCGGAGTTCATCAACCTGACCCTGGCGAAAGTCAGGGCCCGGTTCGTCGTCCCGCAGGTGAACGTCTTCTCCGGGGAGGGATTCGAGGAGGTCGAGGAGTCGTTCTTCGGATTCATGCTGCGCGACGCGGAGCAGCGGGGGCGTCCGTTCGAGGCGCGGACCGTCCGGATGAAGTCGGACCTGCGCGGGCCGGGCAGGATCGCGCTGCCGCTGGTGTTCCTGCGCGGCGACGACGGCCGGTGGCGCGCCAAGTGGCTGCACCTGCACCTGGGAGGCGCGACGAACTTCAACCGGGTGGAGGACAACCGCGTGACGACGTCGACGCTGCTGCGCGGCATCGTGGAACGCCGCCACCTGACCGTCCGCCACCTGGTGGACCTGCTCGACGCCGGGAAGACGACCGTCTGGGACGGCACGGCGCCCGGCGAGCCGGTCACGTTCATCGGCCTGGAACGCCCGGACGGCCTGCACGCGGATTCCACGGTCTACACGCCGGAAAACCTGAGTGACCTGATCCCGGCCTGACTGCTAAAGTCGCCGTGCGAGGCCATGAAAGGGCTTCCTTCTCATACCTACAGATGAAACCAGCCCTTTCGCTTTCCTCGCTTCTGACAGAAACGGGCGCGCCTTCCGGCGCGCCCGTTCTGTTTCGGTCACTGGCCCGAGCCCCGCGACGCGGCCATAGCGGATCCGTGAACGAGCACCGGGCGGGAACGCGACCGGGGCGGGCGACCAGTGAGTGGCGGCGGAAGCCCCGGCATGACCGCCGTCGTCGCGGCCGGGGCCGTGCGTCACGCGATCACGGGCTCCTCGGACCGGGCCGCTCCCTGAGGCCGCGGCAGGAACGGGACGATGGCCGTCCCGGCGGCGGTGATCGCGGCCGCGACGAGGAAGGCGGCCGCGTAGCCGTCCACCAGGTCCGGCCCGGTGTGCGCGGCGGCGGTGCCGAGGACGGTGAGGCCGATCGCGCCGCCGATCGTGCGGGACGTGTTGACGACGCCCGCGACCGCGCCCGCCTCGGACGAGCTCGCGCCGCTGGTCGACGCCTCCACCAGCGGGGTCATCAGGAGGCCGAAGCCGAGGGCCATCGTCGCGCCCGGACCGAGGATCGCGGTCAGGAACGTTCCATCGGAGTCCAGCACGAGGCTCTGCCAGGCGAAGCCCGCCGCGGCCATGACCCCGCCGATGCCGGCGAGGCGCCGGGTGCCCATCCGGGCCATCAGGGGCGGCGCGAGCCGCGAGCCGATGATGATCCCCGCCGTGTGCGGCAGGAACGACAGGCCCGTCCGGACCGCGCTGTAGTGCAGGACGTTCTGCATGTAGAGCGACAGGAAGTACCACAGCGCGAAGCCCGCCATCGTCCCGACGAGGGTCGCGAGGTTGCCGACCGCGACACTGCGCAGCCGGAACAGCCGCAACTGCACGAGCGGCTCGGGAGTGCGCGCCTCGACGGCGACGAACGCGGCGAGCAGGACGACGCCGACCGCGACCGGCACCACGCCCCTCCAGCCGTGGTCCCCGGTCTCGCCGATGCCGAACGCGAGCAGGCCCACGCCCGCGGTGACGAGGACGGCCCCGGGAAGGTCGAGGCGGCGCCGCCCGGCCGCGTCGCCGTCGCCGCGCAGCCAGCGGGCGGCGACGGCCGCGACCGCCGCGCCGACCGGCACGTTGATCAGCAGCACCCAGCGCCAGCTCAGGTAGTCGGTCAGCAGCCCGCCGACGAGGCCGCCGGTCGCGCCGCCCGCGGTGCCGACGGCCGTCCACATGGCGATCGCCTTCGTCCGGGCCGGGCCCTCGGGGAACGTCCCGGTGATGAGCGACAGCGTGACGGGTGCGAGGATCGCCGCCCCGAGGCCCTGGAACGCGCGCGCGCCGATCAGCATGGCGCCGTCCTGCGCGAACCCGCCGACGAGGCTGGCGGCGGTGAACAGGCCGAGCCCGGTGATGAAGACGCGCTTGCGACCGAACAGGTCGGCGGCGCGCCCGCCGAGGAGGAGGAACCCCGCGAAGGTCAGCGAGTAGGCGTTGACGACCCACTGAAGGCCCGTCGCGCCGAGGCCGAGGCCTTCGCGGATGTGCGGCAGGGCGACGTTGACGACGGAGATGTCGAGGACGACGAGGAACTGGCCGATCGACGCGGCGAGCAGCGCGGCCCAGCCGGGGGTCCTCGCCCCGGCCGGTCGCGCCGCCGCCTCGGCGGTGAGGTCTGCGGTCATGCGTCCATGCTGGTCGCCGGGCCCGGTCGGCCGCGTCGGTCCGCGGTCCCGTCCGGTGAGGTCCGTTCGGCCTAGGACCAGGCGGCGCGCGCTGGCGGCGTCCCGGCGCGGCCCGGCGGACGCGCCGGGCCTGGCGCGGAACACCCCGGGTATGAATGAATCTCCTCGACGCAAGCGGGTACCGGATGCTTGCGCAACGAGTGCGTCACAAGGTGTTAACCCGGATGAGTCGGAAACAAAGGGACGCACGGAGGTGACCATCCGGAGGGTTGATGCGAGAGTCCGCACGCGACGAGGACATGGACAGGCTCACCGGCGACGCCCGGACCGTCCGCCAGGTGTTCGAGGCGATCCCGGCCGCCGTCGCCGGGGTCGAGAGCCCCGGCGAGTACCGCCTGGTCGCGGTCAACGCCGCCTACCGCGCGCTGGTGGAGCGGGACGAGGTGCTCGGCCGCTCCACCTCCGAGCTGTTCCCCGAGCTCGTCGCCCAGCAGCTGTTCGACCTGTTCGACCGTCCGTTCCGCACCGGGGAGACGGTGACGGCGCGCGAGTGGCGGATCCAGCTCCCCCGCGAGACCGGCCCCGACGAGGACGTCTACATCGACTGCACGATCGTCCCGCAGAAGTCCGCGACCGGGGAGGTCGTCCGGCTCGTGGCGTTCGCGCAGGACGTCACCGAGCGGGTGCGGGAGCGGCAGGCGGCGCGCCGGGCCGCCGAGGAGGGCCCGGTCGAGCCCGCCGACGTCGTCGGGGTGCTCCAGCGGCAGCTGCTGCCCGCGGGCCTGCCGATCCTGCCGGGCCTGCAGATCGGCGGCAGCTACCTGCCCGCGGGCGGCGGTTCGGCCGCGGGCGGCGACTGGTTCGACGCCGTCCCCCTGCCGGACGGCCGGACGGCCCTCGTGGTCGGGGACGTGGCCGGGCACGGCGTCGAGGCGTCGGCGGCGATGGGGCGGATCCGCGCCGTCCTCGAAGACCGGCTCGACCTCACCGGCGACATCGCCGAGGCGCTCGCCGCCGTCGACCGGCTGGCCGAACGCCTCCCGGCCGCGCGCGCGGCGACCCTGTGCGTCGCCGCCGTGGACCCGGCGGACGGGCGGCTCACGTACTGCACGGCCGGGCATCCGCCGCCGCTGCTGATCCCGTCCGCGGGCCCCGCCCGCTACCTGCGCTCGTCCGGCGGCGGACCGCTCGGCACCGGGACCGGCTTCCCGCTCGCCGAGGACCGCCTCGCCGTCGGCGACCAGCTCCTGCTCTACAGCGACGGCATCGTGCGGCGGCCGGGCCAGGAGGTCGCGGCGGGGACCGTCGAGCTGGCGGAGGTCGCCGCGGACGTCGCCGCCGGGCGGGCGCTGCGCGAGGACTGGCTCGCCGCCGTCGACCGCCTCACCACGCAGACGCTGGAACTGCTGGTCAGGACGTCCGGGCACGACGACGACATCGCGCTGCTGGCCGCGCAGCGGACCGCGCCGCACGCGCCGCTGCTGCTGGACCTGCCGGCCGAGTCGGAGGCGATCCCCGCCGCCCGCAAGGCCCTGGACGAGTGGCTGTACGACCTCGGGGCCCGCGCCGAGGACGTCATCCTGCTGCGGCACGCGATCGGCGAGCTCGTCACCAACGCGGTCGAGCACGCCTACGACGGCACGCCCGGCGCCGTCCGGATCCGGGCCGAGTGCACCGGGCGCGGCGGCGTCGAGATCGAGGTCGCCGACGACGGCCACTGGCGCGAGCCGTGGCAGCCCACCGAGGACCGCGGACGCGGCCTGGCCATGGCGAGCGACTTCGCCGACGACCTGCACGTCGAGACGGGCCCGCGCGGCACGACGGCGACCGTCCGGCACCGGCTGACCCGTCCCGCGCGGCTGCTCACCCCCGGCGAGGTCACGCCGGCGCCGGACCTGTCGGACCTGCCGAACCTGCTGCTGATCCTGGACCAGCCCTCGGAGGGGAACCCGCGGATCCGCCTGGACGGCCCGGTCGACGCCGCCACCGCCGAGCAGTTGCGCGAGGAGCTGGTCGTGCGCACCCGCGGCGGCACCATGCCCCTCACCGTCGACCTGACCGGCGTCACGCACCTGTCCAGCGCGGGCGTCGCCGTCCTCTACGAGGCCGAGATCCGCACCGACTCCCCGGGCCGCCCGTTCCTCCTGTACGCCCCTCCGGGCAGCCCGGCGCAGCACGTCATGGCGATGGTCGCCCTCCCCCACACCACGGCCGAACCCGGCTAGCGCTCGCTGCCGCACCGGCGCCGGGGGCGACGTTCCCTTCGCCGGTGTCCCGGACCTTGCGGGAGCCGCCCGCCGGCCGTCACAGAACGAATCGTTCCGCACGGAAGCGCAGATCTTCCCGGCCGGCGAGTTCGGCCGGGAAGTCGATGTTCCACCTGTCGGTGTCCCAGACCTGCGCGAGTCGGCCCTCGGACGTCACGGCATAGATCGACTTCTTGTCGCCGGCGGTCTCCCTCACGAAGACGGCGGGGGTCTGCCGGAAACGCACATCCGGCTGGTCCGTGCGCTCCGCGGGGAAGTCGACGTTCCAGCCGTCGGTGTCCCAGATCTGCACGAGACGCTCGTCGAACGTCACCGCATAGATCGACTTCTTGTCGCCGGCGACGTCCCTTCCGAATACAGCGGGATCGCCCCCGAAACGCAGACCCGACTGGCTCGTCTTCTCCACAGGGAAGTCGAGGTTCCATCTGTCGGTGTCCCAGACCTGCGCGAGCCGCCCGTCGGTGGTGATCGCGTACAACGACTTCTTGTTGTGAACGGCGTCCCTTCCGAAAACGGCTGGACTTCCCTGGAATCGGAGGTCCGGGTGGCCGGCGAGTTCGGCCGGGAAGTCGATGTTGCCGCGCGTTATCTGCGCCAGCCGTCCATGGGCCGTGATGGCGTACAGCCCCACGAGACCCGCCGCGGGCAGGTCGGCCAGATCGGGGATGTCGAAAAGCGCTCCGAAGAAGGCCGGGTTTCCCGTGTAGCGTTCATTGCCCGCCGGGAACCCGAAGAAGCCGACTCGCCAGGCCGAGGAGTCCGCGACCTGGGCCATCCGGGCGTCGCTTCTCAGCCACACTATCTTCTTGCCGGCCACGGCGTTCCCGGCCAGTGCGGCAGGAGTCCCGTCGTCGAAACGCAAGCCCGGCTCCCCCGCCAGGTCGGCGGGGAAGTCGAGATTCCATCTGTCGGTGTCCCAGATCTGCGCGAGCCGCCCGTCGTCCGTCACGGCGTAGAGCAGCTTCTTGTTGTTCCCGATCTCTCTCGGGATGACCCCTGGCGCGGTTTTGAAGCGCAGGCCCGGCTGGGCCGTGCCGTCGAGCGGGAAGTCGACGTTCCATCTGTCGGTGTCCCAGATCTGTGCGAGACGACCGTCGGCAGTGATCGCGTACAACGATTTCTTGTTGTGAACGAAATCTCTCACGAAAAGCGTTACGGGCGCCATCTCCGCCGCCTCCCATGCCCGCCTCGACCGAGGGTGGGCGCATTGGATCATGTCTCTGGAGTTCAGGGCATGTCCGCAAGCTATCCCGGCTCCGGCGCGGAGGAGAAGACTCTAAAAGCCATTCTTGGGCCGCCATGCGGGGGAAATCTCCCTACCGCGTCCGTCGCCGACCGGTCCGAGGGAGACGCCCTAGTCGACCACGTTCACCGTCAGGGGCCCGACCCGGTACGTCCCGGGCCGCGGCCGGAGGGCCTCGGCGACGGCGCGGGCCACTCCGTCCGGCATCGTGATCTCCAGTGCCTCGCCGGTGCGGGAGTGGCGGAACTCCCGCCCCGGGAGGAACACGACGGGCTCCCCCGGACCGCGCAGGATCAGCGGGTTCCCGTGCGGCAACCGCCCCGGCAGCACCTTGGTGAACTGCGAGACGTGCTGGACGCCGAGCTCCAGCGTGACCCCGTCCGAGGTGTCGGCGGCCAGCCGCTGGAAGAACAGGAACCCCGTCCCGGCGCCCTCCCGCGCCGAACCCTCGCGGACCGCCCGCGCCACGTCGGGCAGGTCCGCCAGCGACATCCGGCCGAGGTCGGTGATCAGCATCGGCAGGTGCGGGGCCATCGCCTCCACGAGCCCGTCCACATGCCACGCCTGCGCCGCGTGCAGCTCGTCGGTGGTGAGGCCGACGAACTGCAGGAAGGTGATCTCCCCCAGCTCCGTCCGCGCCCGCCCGAGCTCCGGGTCCAGCACCAGCCCCCCGGCCCGGACCTCGGAGTCCGGGCGCTCGGGGTCGAGCGGGTCGGGCAACTCGATGTAGTGCCCCACCTGGAAGTCGTTGCCGCTCCTCACCACGTACGACGCCAGGTGCTCCAGCTGCGCCAGCGCCCAGTTCGGCGCCTCCGTCTCCTCCGGCCGCCTCGGCACCCGCAACGTGAACTCGTACCCGCGCTCCTCGTACGGCGCCGTCAGCGCGTACCCGACGAGATGCCAGTGCGGAACGGGCTCGTCCCGCGGATAGATCGCGATCGTGTTGGTGACGAACCGGCCCATCGGCATCGGCCCGGCGGGCCGGTACGGCATGGGAGCGTCCCACTCCAGCCGCGCCGCGTCCCCGTACCGCGCCTTGAGCACGCCGTCGATCGCGTTCCACCCGTCCAGATTGAGCATCCTGTTCCCTTCGTCGATCTACGCCCCCTACCGACGCGCCAACCTCGCCCGGGGTTCAACCGTCCGGCAGAAAACCGCGCACGGCGGCGGCCTTCTGCCGGACGAGGCTCACTTGACCTTGTAACTCCACCTGTTCCCGCCCCGGTAGAACTTCTTGACAGAAGCGCCGGGCCGGACGACCTCATAGAGGTTGCCTCTGCACTTCATATCGATGTACACCCAGAGGCGCTTGCTGGAGCGATTCTTCATCGATCTGAACGGAGTGCCGTGGTAACAGGCCCCGCGCCTGGCCGGGCTGCGGCCGGGGTCTCCCTTTTCTTGGGTCACTTTGCCTTCCGAAGGCTAGAAAAGAGAAGGCGATCCCCTTCAGGGCCCTAGGGCCCTATCAACGGAGCCGGGGGCCCTATCGGCCCCCTCGGCGTTCACCGGGTCGGGGGGCGCAGGCCGTCCAGGATCAGCTGGGCGATGCGAGCTGATCGGTCCGGGTCGGTTTCCGCGCCGGCGTGGCGGATCGCGGCGAAGGCGCCGGCGACCAGGGCCATCACCTCGTCGGCGGTGACGTCGTCGCGCACCGTTCCGGCCGCGTGCGCGCGGCCGAGCAGGTCGGCCACGTGGCGGGTGAGGTCGGCCGCGACGTCCGGGGCGGCGGTGCGCAGGTCGAACTCGGCGGCCGCGAGCGCGCTCTTCACGGCCGCGTTCTCGGCCCCCGCGGCCACCATCCGGGCCAGCAGCGTGAAGACGGCCTCGGGGTCGCCGGCGGCGGCGAGTGCCTCCGCCTCCGCCGTCAGCCCTTCCAGCATGTCGATCGCGACGGCGAGGTACAGCTCCTCCTTGGCCGGGAAGTGCCGGTGGACGGTGCCGGGGCCGACGCCGGCGCGGCGGGCGATCTCGTCGAGCGAGACGCCCAGCCCCTCCGTCGCGAACAGCCGCTGAGCGGTCCGCAGGACCCGCTCGCGGTTGCGGCGCGCATCGGCCCGCAGCCCCCGGTCGCGCCGCGGGACCGCCGAGGGCTCGGAGTCAGGTGGCCGTCTGGACATGTCGCCCCCCAGCCTAACCGGGGCGCCGCACCGGATCCTCCGCGATCCGCCGGACCGCGGCTCAGGGGAGGCGAAAGGACGCACCAGTCGTTTGCCGGGAAGGCCGCGCTCGGCACGGTAAGACCCACGGCCGTGGAGAACCACGAGCCATCGACAAACAACCCCGGTGCACGTGCCAGGCACGCGCACCTCGACCAAAGAGGGAATCCGACATGGACAGGTTCTTACTGATCTCGCGGGACACGTTCCGGCGGATCTCGACGAAAGCGCGTCTGCTGATCTCGCTCGCCCTGGGCGTCGTCACCGGTGCGGTCGTCGGCGGCCTCATCGACGGCCTGGACTACCTCGCCTTCATCGCCGACCTCCACCACCGCCACGAGATCGACGCCTTCGCGTTCCGCTACCTCGACTTCCTTCTCAACCGCGTCATCGAGGGGGCCGGCATCGGCGCCGTCTGCGGCCTCATCGGCACCCTCGGCGTCGTCATCGGCACCCTCGGCGCCTTCACCCGCCCCGGCGTGCGGAAGATCGTCCTCCGCGTCGCCGGTGGTGCCGTGATCGTCGGAGTCGTCGCCTGCATCGGGTTCGTCGCCCTGGCCGCCATCGGCATCGCCGTCCACGGCCCGGTCGGCCCTCAGGGCTTCGTCTCTCCCGGCGACTTCCTCATCAGCCTCTGCAGCTGCGCTGCTGGGCTCGTCGCCGGTGTCGCCCGCACCGACGACTGACTCACCCGCGGACCTGGCACCCACCAGGTCTCGCTCACCGGGGGGCCTGGCCTGCCAGGCCCCCCGTACCGTCTTCTTCCGTCCCGGCCGAACGCTCGGGAGGGCCGCCGGTCAGCGGGCGGGGTCCTGCTTGATCTGGTCGATGAAGTACGGCTTCATGGCGGGATAGTAGGCGTCGAAGTCCGGCTCGGGGGAGCCGTCGCGCGCGGCCACGAGCCTGTCCAGGTAGTACTCCCAGCCCGGACCGTTCTCCCCGATCTGCTCCTCCTTGTCGAGATGCTCCACGAACCGCAGCTGGGTCGAGCCGTCCTCTTCGGACAGCAGCAGCTCGATGCGCCAGGTACCGAACTCGTCCGTCGCCGAGAGGGCCAGGCGCCGCGGAGGCTCGCATGCCTCGATGCGCATGTCGCACCACGGCGCCTGGTCTTCGAACGCCATCTGAACCTGGATCGTCCGGCCCGGCGCGGCGTCGCCCTTCCATGGGCCGAACCAGCGCGCCGTGCGCTCGGGCTCGGTGACGCTGGCCCAGACGTCCTCGACGGATGCCCGGAACGACCGGGTCAGGACGAGATCACTTCCCGTCGCGCCGCGAACCAGCCTGCCGGTGGGTCGGGGATTCATGCGGTGTTCTCCTTCTTCTCGTCGGAGGTGCTGGAGACGCGGCGTTCTCGGCGGGTCCGATGGACCTCGGTCTCCAGCGCGTCGAAGCGGTGCGTCCAGCCGTGGGGTTGGACGAACTGGGCGAGCCACGCGGAGAGCGGGGTCAGCTGCGCAGGATCGATCTCGTAGAGCCGTTCCCTGCCGACGAGTTCGTCCCGTACGAGACCGCTTTCCCGGAGCACGCGCAGGTGACGGCTCACCGCCGGCCTGCTGATCTCGAAGTGTCCGGCGATCTGCCCTGCCGTGAGCCGCTCACCGCGCAGCATGACCAGGATCTCCCGGCGCACCGGGTCCGCGATCGCTCTCACCACGTCGTCCACGGTGAAAGCGTAACCTACAGGTTACGCTTTTGCCACCGGCCCCATCGCGGCGAAGCACAACCGGGGCGCCGCACCGGATATCGTGGGGGCTAACCGGGGCGGCGCACCGTTTAGCTCCGCGCCGCTCGTCACGTACCGGCCACGAGGAGACCGCACCGATGACCATCCGCGAGGACGCCGGCGCCCTGGTGCGACGGATGCAGGAATGCTTCAACAGCCGGCGGTTCGACGAGGCCGCCGCTCTGCACACGCCCGACTTCTTCAGCCACCCCCTCGGCGCCGGGATCGAGGCGGGCACGGCGGCCTGGCGTGTGCTCGCCGCCCGCTTCCCCGGCATCCGGGTCGTCGCCCAGGACATCCTGGTCGACGGCGACAGGGCCGCCGTCCGTTCGGCCGTCGAGGGCCTCGCCCTCCCCGATGGCGCCGCGCGCCCCGAACTGTTCGAGATCTTCCGCTTCGAGAACGGCCGCTTCGCCGAGATGTGGGGCGCCAGCACCGGTTTCCCGACCGCCACCAGCCCCGAGGACCTGCTCACCTGACGCGCCGACGGCGACCGACAGCGGCCGGTTCCGCGACTCGTCCGGCGAATTGCGGTACAGCACAGTTGAGTGGTGTTGCCGGGCTTGACGTCGAGCGGCTGGGGGGCTTACTGCTGTGCGCAGGCTGAGATACGCGGGGCACGTTCTGCTCGGGGCGTCGCTGACGGTCGTGATAGGCGTGGCGATCAACCAAGTCCTCAACGACAACAAGCTGAGCTGGAGTTGGGGATACTTGGCGCTGGTGGCCACGGTCTTAGGCGCGCTGGTCGAGGTCGCCCCGCAAGCGGCCGCGCCCTCCCAGGAAACGACCGCTTCTCCTCCCCCTTCGAGAGGGCGGAGGAGACGGTCACGACGCGGGTATCTGCGGCGGATGCGTTCGGCGGTCGACCAGATGGAGACGATAGGGCTGGTCACCCAGGCCGAGTACGTGCTGCGGACCCGCCAGGTCTACGTCGACGTGATGCTGCGGCCGAGGCCGGTGGCCGACACGGTCACGGACACCGGCATCGGCTCCGTCTCCTCCACGGAGGCCGGGCGGCGCGCGTCGCTGGCGTCCTTCCTCACGCCGGGGCGGGTGCTCGCGGTCCTCGGCGCCGCAGGGTCCGGGAAGACGACACTGGCCCGCTACACCGCCCTGGAGATGGCGGAGCGGCGGGAGCCGTGGCGCCGGCGCCACGGGCTGCTCCCGGTGCTGCTCTATCTGCGCGACCACGCCGAGGCCATCGCGGACGGAGAGCCCGAGGGGCTCGCACAGGTCGCGGTGACCGCGCCTTGGCTGGACGGCGCCGTCTCGGCCGAGTGGCTGGACGAGCGGCTGCGGCAAGGCCGGTGCGCGGTCCTGCTGGACGGCCTGGACGAGGTGGCCGACACCGGGGACCGCGGCCGCGTGGTGCGGTGGGTGGAGGACCAGATCAGCCGCTACCCGGCCAACGCCTTCGTGGTCACCTCCCGTCCGCTCGGGTACGACGCCGCCCGGCTGTCGCGCGCCGACGTCCTCCAGGTGCAGCGGTTCACCAACCAGCAGATCCGCGACTTCCTGCACGCCTGGTACCGGGCCATCGAGCGGCGCGCGCGGCACGGCGATCCGGAGGAGATCGACCGGATCGCGGCGCTGGCGGCCGACGACCTGTTCCGGCGGATCAGCGGCCGTCCCGTGCTCGCCGACCTGGCCGCCAACCCGCTGCTGCTCACCATGATCGCGAACGTGCACCGGTACCGCGGCAGCCTCCCCGGCAGCCGCGTCGCGCTCTACGAGGAGGTGTGCCAGGTACTCCTCCACCGCCGCCAGGAGGCCAAGAGGCTCCCCGACTGCGACGTGGACGGGCTGAGCGGGGACAAGAAGGAGCGCATCGTCCAGGAACTGGCCTGGTACATGATGCGGCGCGAGCTGCGCGACATCGAGGCCGAAGAGGCCGAGCGCGCCGTCCAGGCCGTGATGGCGCGGACCGCGCCGGACGTCACACCCGCTGCCTTCCTGCTCCATGTCAAACGCAGCGGCCTACTGCTGGAGCACCAGTACGGCCGCTACGGTTTCGCGCACCTCACCTTGCAGGAGTACCTCGCCTCCATGCGCGTGCCCGCGCACGCGTCCCGGCGTGAACTCCTCATGGACAATGTCGGCAATCCCTGGTGGCGGGAGGTGACGCTCCTCTGGGCCGCCCGTGCCGACGCCAGTCCCGTCGTCGAGGCGTGCCTGGCCGATCGGACGGTCCCAGCGCTCAACCTCGCCTATGCGTGCGCGGAGGAGGCCCGCGAACTCGACCCCGCCCTACGCGCGCGACTCGACCGGCTGCTGCGGTCGGAGAACCGCGACCCCGAGGAGATCCGGCTGCTGGACGGAGTCACCGCGGCCCGGGCCCTCCAGGACGCCCATGTTCTGGAGGACGGCACCCGGCTCTGCGCCCATCCCGTCCCGGACGACCTCTGGAGACGCTTCGCCGCCCGCACCGAGGACCGTCACGCGCCGGACAACGCGTCCGGCGATCTTTGGACGAAGGACATCAAGGCCTTCCTCACCTGGCTCAACGGCCTGTTCGGCGACGGCACCGCCTACCGCCTGCCCACGCCGGCCGAGGCGCGCCAGGCCCTCGACCGCGACCTCTACCCCGGGGCCACCGGCGGCGCCGGGGCGGTCCTCTACGCCGCGGACCAGGACTGGGCCCGCCCCAACGGCCAGATCCATCTCATCTCCTCCCCACCGGATGCAGCTCCGCACTGGCCCACCCGGAAGCAGATCGACTCCTACCCGGCCCTCATCATCGAGCAGACCCACCTCCTCTTCCGGCTTCTCACGCCCGCGGCGCCGGCCGTCCTCCCCGACCTGCTGGCCTTCGCGCGCCCCCGCGACCCCAGCCGGGCCGAAGACCGGTTGCTGGAGGCGCTCGACCTGGCCTTCGATCTCACCTTCGCCAGTGAGCGCGTCATCGACGCCGCCCGCGGCCGCCTCAGCGAGCGCGCCGCCGACCTCGGCTTCGACGCTCTTCCCGACCAAGTCGATCAGCGTGCCATCGCCGGCCTCCGCGACCGCGCTCTCGGCCACGCCACCGCGCTCGGCCGGGAACTCGGCCGCGATCTCGCCTCCGGTCACCGATGGTTGTCCTTCCACAACGGGACCGTTCTCGCCTCTCTGGCCGGCACTCTCTTCGAGGTCGTTCACCAGCAGTCCCACGACATCGTTCGGGACCACCCCTCCCTTGATGCCCTCGCCCTCAGAAGCCGCTCCGTCCACCCATTCACCCCCGCCCTCGCGCTCGGCGGCCTCGACGTGGCCCTGATAGACGATCTCGACCGCGCCATGG
Organism: Actinomadura sp. NPDC048021; assembly: GCF_040653135.1. Lineage (NCBI taxonomy): Bacteria > Bacillati > Actinomycetota > Actinomycetes > Streptosporangiales > Thermomonosporaceae > Actinomadura > Actinomadura sp. NPDC048021. Next base: position 219,323 of record NZ_JBEZJQ010000011.1, on the reverse strand, counting down.
CCGCCGCGCGCAAGCTCGCGGACGCCGTCAGGCGACGCTCTACCAGCCGCCGCGTCGGTGCCGTCGCAGAGGAGATCGCCACGCGCATCCAGCGGCTCCACGCCGAGAGTTTCCGTAGTTCCGGTCCCCTCGTCCCCATCGGGAACTCCACCATGGTCGGCGGCGGCGCCAACTCGCGGGACACGGGCATCGATCACGTCCTCCACGTCCTCCGCGTCCTTCACCGACTTGCCGGTTCGGCGGAAGCCCTGCACGATCTCGACACCGACGACGGATCGGGCCCGGCCCTCGCGAACGAGCTCCACCAGGCCCTGGACCGCGCCCGCGACCACGCCCTTTTCCTTGCCGAGTTCAAGGACGGCGAGCCTGGTCTCCGCGCGCCTGACTTCACTGCGGAAGAGCTCGTGAAAGACCTGATCCTGGCGCGTCTCATCTTCGCCAACGAGCTGGGAACGAAGGGGATGGACGTCGTGGCGAGCACGGCTCGGGCGTGCCTCTCACTGCGAAACGCGTTCGCGACACCCGGGCCCCGGCACACGGGAGAGTCTCCGAGGCGCAGGATCGGATGGACGATGGCCTCGTTCATCCGCGACGAACTGCCCTCCTCCGCCACCTACCCGCCCGCCCGTGACCCGGAAGTGGTCCTGAAGGACGCCCTGCACCGCGCGAACACGATCGACGCGAAAGAGGCCACGGACCTGATCGTCAACGCGATGCGACTTGCCGCGCCTCTCTGGGAACGGACCCGCCCCAGCACGAGAAGCAGCGTGGTGTTGGCGGTCACCTCGCTTCTGGGCGCACTTATCGCCAACGAAGAAGAGAGAGCGGACGAGGAGCTCGCAAGCCATCTCTCAAGTGCCCTGAACGGGCTCATCGCGTTGACGCCGGACTCGGACATCCCTGCCTCCGACGAGCCGCCCTCGGGCAAGCTGCTGGTCCTGGCACGAGCCTGACCGCGATCGACAGGCCTCGCGGTCAGCGACTCCGCACCCCTGCTTGTACGCGTTTACCCGGATGTCCGTCCCGCTCGACATCAATTACTCTACGTATTCGAACAGGAACTTTAAGTGATGGCACTGTCGTCCGACGTGCACGCGCACCGGACCCGGGCGAGCCCCGGACGACTGACGCCATCCGGACTCCGACAAAGGACATGCCATGATCGCGAGCACGCGACTCGCTGTGGCCGCACTCGCGGCCGCGGCGGCCTCCTTCGCAGGGCTGACCACCCTGACCGCTCTTCCCGCCCACGCCGCCCCGACCGTCCAGGCCGTCGGGCAGGCCGGCAAGAGGATCGTCTGCTCGACGTACCGGTCCTCGGACGGCAAGCGCATCGGCGTCAACTGCGACGCGGGCCGCTACTACGTCGTCGGCACGGCGTGCGGCCCGGGACACTGCACCACCATCGGCGGACCCGTCGTGGACGCTCCCGCGATCTCCTGGGCCTACGCGGGCAGTGGCTACTTCGGCGGCGACATCCGCGCGGTCTTCGTCTGATCCGCGATCGGTCCGCACCGCCGGAGCCACGGCTCGATCGGCGCTCAGGGCCGCGCTCGGTACGGTAGGTCCCAGAACCGTGGCCAAGCCACGAACGCTCAACAAACGACCTTGGTGCACGTGCCAGGCACGCGCACCCCGACCCAAACAGGGGATCACCATGATCAAGCGTCAGTTGGTCTCGAACGCAGTGGGCGCCCTCGCCGGAGCGATCCTGGGAGGCGTCATCGAGGGGCTGAACTTCGCCGTCTTCCTCGCCGACCACCACCGCACCGGGGCCGACCCCTTCGAGTCGGGCGACTTCGACTACCTCGCCCTCAAGGCCATCGTCAGCATCGTCGCCGGGGTCATCGGCGCCGTCGGCGGCGTCTTCTACAGCACCTACGACGGCCCTGAGACCCCCGGCGGACGGAAGCTCTTCATCCGGATCTCCGCCGGCATCGTCATCGCGGCCGTCGCGGGCTGCGTCGTATGCGTCGTCGTGGCCGCCTCCGGCGGCGTCGTCGTCCCCATCACCGGGTCCCTCGGAGCAGGCGCAATCTCCAGCAACCTCGGGATCGTTCTCACCACCATCAGCGGCATGGCCGCGGGAGGCGTGGTCGGTACCGTCCGCGCCGTCCGCGCCGCCAACTGACCCACCTGCGAAGCCCGGTACCCCTCGGGCCTCGTTCGACGGGGAGCCTGGCACTGCCAGGCTCCCCGTTCTCGTCTTCAGCGGGCCGAGTCCTGCTTGATCTGCTCGATCAGACTGGCGAACTGGACGCTGGAGAGCGTGAGGTGTCCCCCGCCCGGGTCCTTGCTGTCCCGCACCCCGATCCCGGCCCCCGGCGCAAGTCGCCCCAGCTCGACACACTGATTGTCGTTTGCGCCACCGGTATAGGAACTCTTGCGCCATCTCACGATCATGCGTAGCTCTCCAAGTACCGCTTGATGATCTGTCGGGAGGCTTCCTCTGGAGCAGCCTTCACGCCGATGCGATCGAACATAACGGACAGCTCACGAACCTCGCGAGGTGATTCGATCAACCGTCCTCCGTTCTGCGCGGCAGAGTAGGCGACGTCTCGGTCCTCCAGGCCGATGATCTGCATGGACCCATCGACGCCCATGTGCTCGCCTGACGAGAAAGGAATGACTCGCAAGCTCACGTGCGGCAGCTCGGCCAACTTCAACAGGTGTTCCAGCTGCCTCGTCATGACCTCCACCCCACCGACCGGGCGGGCCAGGACAGCCTCATCGATCACTGTCCATGTGAGCAGCGAGTCACCCTTCTGCCAGTACGCCCTCTTCTTCGCAGTGCGGACCGCCATGATCGCGTCCAGGTCCTTGAACTTGCTCGCCTTGACGTAGGCCCAGGTGTAGTCATCGGTCTGGAGCGCAAGCGGGACGACCTGGCCGTGGTAGGTCTTGATCGAGACGGCTTCCTCCTCGTACTTGTCGATCTGATGAGCCCAGTCCGGATCATGCGCCATTCGGGCAAACCAAAGTAGAACCTGGAAAAGCACCCCAGTTCCGTATGCATTGTCAAGCAGACGCATTTGATCGTCCTGTGGACGCCGCCGCCCCGCCTCCAGATTGGAAACAGTCGAGCGAGCGACGCCGATGATCTCGCCACACTGGGTCAGCGACAGCCCCATCTTTTCTCTGAAGAAGCGCATGCAGAAGGCCAGGAAGTGCCACATGGAGATCTTGGGGTCGAGAGGGTCGCGGACGATCGGCATCGTTCCTCCTGTTTTCAGTTCTCCCGATAACAAGGAAACCGTAGATCGAGCCAGCGACCCTTGCCACATGAAACCGAAATCCCAAGCGAGGCCGGGGCGATGATGACGGCGGCCGCCAAAGATCTACTTATGCCCCTTATGGGCACACCGTCCGCAGTGGGGCTAGCACGTACGCTCGTGGACGCGAGAATCCGCAATTGGAGCTATTCTCACATTCTCGACAATGCGCTTCTCGTCGTCTCGGAGCTCGTCACGAACGCGGCCCGGCAGACGCCGCACAAGGAGATCCGCCTCCAGCTCAGCCGGGACGCGCACGGCATCGTCATCGCGGTCTGGGACGCCGACTTCGCCCTCCCCCAGGCCAAGCCGATGAAGGAACTCACCCTCGAAGACCTCGACCTCTCCCATGAGGCGTTCGACGACAACGGCGGCTGGGGCCTTCACATCGTCCAGGCGCTGTCGAGCCAGTGCGGCGTCACGGGAGACCCGGCCGGCGGCAAGTGGATCTGGTCGCGCATCCACCCATGACCCGTCCAGGCGATGCCGAGTACGCGGCGCGCCGCCCCGTGAAGCCATGCACCGACTCGCCCGAGTCACCGACAGATCCCGAGACGCGGTACCAGGCGCGCCAGGCGTTGCCGGGAGGGTTCTGCTCGACACGGTAAAAGCCCAAGAACCGCCATTGACCACTGGCGGTCGACAAACAACCCGGTGCACGTGCAAGGCACGCGCACCCCGACCCAAACAGGGGGAACACCATGAACAAGCGCCTGTTGGGCTTGCTCGCTCTGGGCACCGGTGGCGGCGCCCTCGTCGGAGCCGTCATCCAGGGCCTGGACTACGGCGTCGTCCTCGCCGACCAGTGGCACCACGGGCTCGACCCCATGGAGTCCGGTGACTTCGGCTACCTCGGCGCCAAGATCATCATCGGCATCGTCATCGGCGCCGGCTGCGGCATCATCGGCGCCTGCCACAGAGCCTTCACCGCCTTCGACATCGCCGACGAGCGGAAGGTGACCATCCACATCGCCTGCGGTGTCGTCTTCACCGGTGTCGCCGCCTGCGTCGCGAGCATCGTCATGGCCGCCTTCGGCCTGCCCCTCGCCGACGTCCTCGACCCCATCGATGACGCCGGCGTCCGCGGCGCCTTCAGCGGCATCTGCAGTTACGCCGCGGGGATCCTCGTCGTCGCCCTCGGCACCGACGACTGACCTACTCACGGCCCGGCACACGCCCGGCCGAGCTCGCCGGGGGCCTGGAATCACCAGGCCCCCGTTCGTTTGTTCCCGTCGCTGGAACGTCAGCCGGTTCGGGTGCGGAGGCTTCTCGCCAGGGTGGGGATCACCACCGTCGCGGGGAGGAGGTGCAGCCCGAGGAGGGCCGTGGTCGTGGCGGTGTCGGCCCCGGCGAGGAAGGGCGGGACCAGCGAGATCGCCGTCAGCGACACCGCCGTCCACACGAATCGCTCGGCGGGGCGCGCGCTCCAGCGAAGGAGAGCGAGGGCGACGCCCATGCCCACGACCGAGAAGAAGCCGGTCACCACGGCGAACCCGGGCAACGGAATCGACTCGCCGCCATCGGGGATCTCGAAGTCGACGCCGACGGCCTGGGCAAGCGCGGCGGCGAGGGTGGTGGCCGCCATCGCCGCGAGCGTGGCGACGAAGCCGGTGACGACGAGGCGGCGGATGCCGCTTGTCCGGCCCGAGGTCCGGCCTGCGACGGCCCCGGTGTCATTCATGTTCATGTCGTTTCTCCGCATTCGGTAACGGGCGTACGGGGTGTGGTGTCCGGCAGGTGACGGCCCTGGCTTCGGGGTGACGACGCGCACCCTCGCCGTGCGACGGCCGGGGTTGCGCAGGGCGCGGACGCCAGTGCCGCGGAGCCAGAACCCGGCGTCGCGTCCGAGGACCGGTCCGGGCTCGCCGTCGCGCAGCTCCAGCTGCACCCGCCCCTGGGTGACGACGAGGAACGCGTCGCGCCACTCCGCCGCGACCACCGCGACCCGCCCGCCGCCGCGCAGCGCGAGCGTTCGCACCGGGACTACTCCGTGCCGTCCGCCGGCAGGCGCTCGGGCAGCCCGAGACTCGGGAACCGGTCGTCGTGGAAGGTGACGATCTCGGTGATCGCCCCGCCGGTGACGCGCAGGACGTCGATCGTCAGCGGCAGGTACGCGCCCTCCCGCTCCCGCCAGAGATAGAAGGCGACGGCGGGCTGCCGGTTCACGGAGGTCTGGACGGCGCGCAAACCCGTCAGGTGCTCGAAGCCGTCCTCGACCCAGTCCTTCACCACCGCGTCGCGGCCGACGTTCAGGCCCGGCGTGGGCGGCATCGAGCAGCGGACGTCGTCCCGCAGCAGCGCGGCGAGCCCGTCGACGTCCGTGGCCACGCTGGCGTCGGTGAAGCGGCGCACCAGCTCGCGCGTCCCGGCGTCGTCCTCGCCGCCGGTCCAGTCCTGCCGCTCGGCGGGGAGGTGCTCCCGCATGCCGGCGCGGGCCCGCTGCAGCATGCTGTTCACGGAGTTGACGGATTTCCCGAGGAGCTCCGCGACGTCCTTCGCCGGCCAGCCGAGCACGTCCCGCAGGATCAGCACGGCCCGCGGGCGCGGCGCCAGATGCTGGACCGCGACCAGGTACGCCAGCTCGATCGTCTCCCGCGCGACGGCGACGGCCTCCGGCTCGTCCGCGTCGCCCGCGGGCAACTCGTCGAGCAGCCGGTCCGGGTAGGGCTGCAACCACAGCACCTCGCCGCCGGTCGCGGGCTCCGGGCGGCGCTTGGCGAGCAGGTCCAGGCAGGCGTTGGTGGCGATCCGGTACAGCCAGGCCCGGAACGTCGACCGTCCCTCGAAGGTCTCCCGGCGGCGCCAGGCCCGCAGGAACGTCTCCTGCACGGTGTCCTCGGCGTCCTCGAACGACCCGAGCATCCGGTAGCAGTGCACGTGCAGTTCCCGCCGGTGCCGCTCCGCCAGCCCCGTGAACGCCGGCTCGTCGACCTCGCCCAGCCCGCTCACGCCCGGCTCCTCCGACCGCGTGTCCGCACCCATCACGTCATCCTCCCCCTCGTCGTGTCCTGTCACAGGTATGACGGCCCCGGACGCGACAACTCATCACCAGGGCCGGTCGGCGCGGCTCCGGATCGGCGCTCTCATCCGAGAGCGTGCTCGATCGATTGCCGGGAGGGCGATGCTCGGCACGGTAGGACCCAAGCATCGTGGTGGGACCACGAGCGCTCGACAAACAACTCGGTTGCCCGTGCAAGGCACGCGCACCCTGACCCAAAGAGGGGAACACCATGAAGAAGCGTCAGCCGCTCTGGAGGACGGTTCGGCAGAGCTCGACGGACCTGTACCGGCGGGCCACGGCGAAGCGGATCCGAGTGATCTCGATCGTCATCGGTGCCGTCTTCGGCGCCGTCGTCCAGGGCATCGCCATGGGGGCGAGCTGGATGGGGGCCGCCGGCCCCGCTGACCTCGACCTTCTCGTCTCCGCTGCCATCTTCGGCGCCCGCTACGGCCTCCTCTCCGGCGTTTGCGGCGTCCTGATCGGCGCTTGCGCCCCCGGCACGGCCGACCAGCGGGAGGCGGCCTCCCGCACCGCCGCCCGCATCACCACCGTCGGAGTCGCCCTGAGCTTCGTCATGGCCGCCTTCAGCATCGCCGGCCTCGACATCGCCAAGGGGCACCCCACCTTCTGGCTGGCTCTGCCCGTCTTCTGCGGCGTCGGCACGGGCATGGTCGTCGGCATCCGCGACGCCGTGGCCGTGACCAAGGCCGCGGCCGACGTCTGACCCACTCGCAGGGCCTGGCACCGGCCAGGTCCAGTTCTCGGGGGGCCTGGCACTGCCAGGCCCCCCCGACGTCCTTTCCGCGCTTCTCGTCGTCCCCCACTCGTCGGCGACGCGGCGTCACTTGTGGCCCGGCCTGCGGAAAGTGGGTCTGGTGGCGCATCCGCCCGTGTCCTTCCCCCCGAACATCGAGTACGCGGCGTGCCGCCGCCCTGGGGAGGGGTCATGACGGCGGCACGCCGCGCTCACGGACGAACGCGACGGCGCCTGAACAGACGGCGCCCTGGCCGCATCTAACGTTCGGGTCGACTCCACTGCACGGATTCGGCCAGATCATGCACCATGGTCCCGGGCCCATCCGGGCCGGTGTTTCGGACGTCCACAGCGACACCCCTGAGGAGCCCTTGGTGACAGGTCCCGGTGGTCCGTCATGGGGACCCGGTGGGCACAGACCGCCCCCGATTCCGCCGCACAGTCAGCCGCCTCATCCCGGATACGGGGCACCGCCGCCCCACTATCAGCCTTACCCGCCTTACCCGGGGCGTCCCTACCCGCCGCAGCCTCCGCCTCCGCACCCGCCGTATCCGCCCCCGGGATACCAAGCGCCTCCGGGATTCCAGCCGCCCCCGCCGCGTCCGCCGTCGCGGATGGGACGGGGCATCCGGAAGGTGAACCCGTTCCGCGTCGCGCAGAAGGCGTTCCGGCCTTCGCGGCCGGACCTGATCGTCGACGCGCGCGTCCGGAAGCTGCAGGTCCTCCGCGCCTGGGCGGGCATCGTGGTGACGCTCGCCGTGGCCGCCGTCTACAGGGTCACCGCCCCCAAGGAACTGGCGAGCGAGCGGTTCGGCGACGCCTGGATCAACGTCCTGATCCTCACGTGCGTCCTGCCCCTGGTCGTCGGGGGCTTCGTGGTGGCCGCCCGGCCACCGAACCGCGGCGCGTTCGCGCGCCGGCTCCGCTACCCCCTGATCGCGGTCGGCGCGATGTTCGGCTCCATGTTCACGTTCGTGCTCGCGGCCGTCCCCGATCTGGAAGGTGTGCGCGACGCGGCCGGGCCGGTGGTGATGGTCCCCGTGGGCGTGGTCCTCTTCCTCTGGATGCTCCCCTTCACCCTCTACGGCATCGTCCTCTCCCTGACCAACGTGTTCCGGACGGCCGACATCCACGAGCTGGTGCCGCCCCTGGTGAGCGTGGCCGCGTCCTGGGTGATGGCCGTGGTGAACGTGTTCGACGACTCCTTCAAGGGAGTTCCGAACCTCCTGGCCTTCGCGCTGATACTGGGAGCGCCGGTGACGGTGTCGGCCCTCGCCTACTACGAGGTGCGCAGGCTGCGCCTCCTGCACAGCATCACCTTGCGCAACACACTGCTGCGCTGACTCAGCGGGATTCCTCCCACCCGTGGACGCTGAACGCCTCCCCGCGGCCGATGGCTGCGAGGACCTGCGCGCAGTGGGGAATCAGGTCAGGCGGTGGCTCCGCCGGATCGATCCACAGCGCTTCCGAGGCCTTGTCGGGTTCGGCCGCGCGCGGTTCGCCCGCCCAGTTCCGAAAGGTGAACCAGTAGTCGCTGACGGCATGGCAGGGGCCGGGCAATGACGCGGCGGTGCGGTGCATGACATGGCTGAACACGGCATCGTCGCGATGCAGCGTCACGCCGGTCTCCTCCCATGCCTCGCGGATCGCGGCCGCCAGGACGTCTTCGCCGGGCTCGATGCGCCCGGCGGGCGGGCAAAGCCAGCCGTCGCGGTAGCCGGTGTTGAAGCGGCGCAGCATCAGCACCGCCCCGTCATCGCGCCGCAACAGGACGTGCGGCGCGATGAACGAGCCGTGCCAGCCGTTCCCGGGCATCGCGGCCACCTCGCGGCCGGACACGACGCCGAGCCGCCCGGCCAGGTGCTGACCGGCCTGTTCAGGGCCTCCGGCCAAGTCGACCATGGGCACGGCGGCGGACAGGATCACGTCGGCCAACTCGTCCAGGACGTCCGCGACGGTCTTGTGGACGCCCTTGCGGGGATTGCCGCCGGTCATTCCCAGATAGGCCTCGACGACCTCGCCGACCTCCTCGGCGACCTTCATCACCAGCGCGTGCGTCGGCACTTCAGCAAGGTAACCGCCCCGGATCCGCGCGGAATCGGCCCAGAACCCACCGCAGGGCTCAACCCCATCAACGTTCACCACGCCGCGACCCTAGACCGCCCGGCACCCCCGCACCCCCGTTTCTCGAACATCTGGTCGAAGGTCGACCCCGCAGCGATCGGGCGGGGTCACTCCGGCGGTGGGGTGAGCTTGGCGGCTATGGCGTAGTCGATCTGGATGTCCTGGTAGGTGGTGTGGGACTCGACCTTGTCCGGGAGGTTGGTGCGGGCGCTTCCGGAGGCGGACTCGTCGGACGAGCCCTCGGTGAACGTCACCGAGACATCGGGGACCACTTCGAAGCGGAGTTCGTCGGCCTTCACTCTGGCGGTGAAGAGGATGTCCGCCGTGCGCTGGATCTCTGCGTCCGGGAGGTCGCCGGGGCTCATGAGCGCGTGCCTTGCTGGGAGAGCATCCGCAGGAGTGCCTTGCCGAGTTCGCGCACGGAATCCTCGGTCTCGCGCAGGGCGCCCTGAAGGGCCGTGATCTCCTGCTCTCCGTCGGACGTGCCCGCGCCGCTGTCCGTGTTCTTTTCGCCCTCCGGCTTGTCCTCGCCGTCGCCCGAGGAGGCGTCCGACTTCACTTCCTCCTCGCCCCGCTCGGAGGAGTCCTCGGAGTCCGTTCCTTCCTCGTCCCGGTTGGAGGTGTCCTCGGAGTCCGTTCCTTCCTCGTCCCGGTCGGAGGAGTTCTCTGACTCCGCTCCTTCCTCGTTTCGGTCGGAGGAGTTCTCGGAGTCCGCTCCCTCCTTGTCTTGGTCGGGAGGGTTCTTTGGCTCCGTGCCCTCTGTGTCCTGCTCTGACGAGGCGTTGGGCTCTGCCTGCTCCTTGCCTTCTTCGGAGGAGTCCTCGGACGTCGCCGTGTCGGTGGCGCCTTTTGCGGTTTCGGCCGTTTTGCTCACCGTGTCCTCGACGCCCTTGCCGGTGGCTTCGGCGGCCTGTCCGGCGCCCTTGCCCGCGTCCCGGACGCCCTCGCCTGCGCCTTCGGCGGCTCGGCCTGCGCCCTTGCCCGCTTCGCCGACGCCTTCGCCTACCTGTCCGGCCGCGCGGCCCGCGCCCTTGCCTGCTTCGCCTACGCCCTCGCCCGCGCCCTGGCCCACTTGTTCGGCGGCTCGGCCCGCGCCCTTGCCCGCCTCGCCGACGCCTTCGCCCGCGCCTTCGCCCACGTGCTCGGCCGCTCGGCCGGTGCCCTTGCCGACCTGGCTGACGCCCTCGCCCGCGCCTCGGCCGACCTGGCTGACGCCTTCGCCCGCGCCTCGGCCGACCTCGCTGACGCCTTCGCCCGCGCCCTTGCCGACTTCCTTGACCGCGCCGCCCGCGCCTTCGCCGACGTCCTTCACCGCGCCGCCCGCGCCCTCGCCGACGCTCTCGACGGCACCGCCGGCGCCGCGGCCGACGTCCTCCACGGCGCCCCGGGCGCCCTTGCCGACCTCGCCCACGGCGCTGCCGGTGCCGGAGCCGATGTCGCTCACGGCCGACTCCAGTCCGCGTCCGATGTGCTGGAGGATCTCCGGGTTGCGGTCCAGGGTGGTCAGGACGCGGTCGACGATGATGGCGACGTTGTCCAGCCGGACCTGGAGCTCGGCCTCCGCCTCGACGCCCTTGATCTCCAGTTTGACCCTGCCGAGGTACACGTCCGCGCCGACGTTCAGCTTGAGCAGGTCGAGGACCTCGGCGACGAGCGAGACGTGCGCCTCCAGGTTCTCGACCTCCAGCGAGATCTCCTCGACCTTGACCTGCGGGACGTCGAGATGGACGTCCGGGCCCTCCGCGGGCTGCGCCCGCCGGTCCGGCTGGATGGTCTTTCCGGTCAGGCCCTCCGAGTCATCGCGGGACTCGTTCCGCTCGCGATCAGGCTTGCCGGACGCACCGTCGCTCATCGTTCCCCCCGATGCTCGATCCTGGTCCCGGGGACGTCCTTCCCCCTCAGCCCCGCCTTCCACCAGCGAAGACATCAGGCACGGGCACTTTCTGGCTCTTTCTCCTCCTGCTTCGCCCCGGACTCTTCCTTCTCGTCCTCCTGCTTCGCCTCCGGCTCCTCGCCTTCCTGCTTCGCCTCCGGCTCCTTCTCGCCTTCCTGCTTCTCCTTCTCCTCGTGCTGCTTCGCCTCCGGCTCCTCCTTCTCACCCTCCTCGCGGTCCTTGGCCTCCTGCTCCTCCTTGAGGGCGTCCTCGTGGGTCTTGACGACCTCGCCGTCGCGGATCTCGCCGCGCCAGCCCTCGACCTCTTCCTGCTCCAGCAGCGTCTTGGTCATCATGTGGCGCTTGATGTGCTTGAAGTCCAGGCGGAGGCGGCGGCCCTGGGCGCGCCACATGTTCGCCGTCTTCTCGAAGAACCCGTCCGGGTGGTACTCGGCCACCAGCAGGACCCGGGTCATGGACGGCGCCAGCTCGTGGAACGTCACCGCGCCGTCGACGTAGCCCTTGGGGCCCTTGGACTTCCAGACGATCCGCTCGTCGGGAACCTGCTCGATGATCGTCGATTCCCAGGTGCGGTGGGACAGGAAGACCTGCGCCCGCCAGTTGATCTTCTCGTCGGACTCCTGCTCGACGCTCTCGACCTTCTTGGTGAAGCTCGGGTAGTCGGCGAACTGCGTCCACTGGTCGTAGGCGACGCGGCGGGGCAGCCCCACGTCAAACTCCTCGAGGATGTTGGTGACCTTCATCTTGCCCTGGCCACCGCCCTTGCCCTTGCCCCCGCCTCCGGGGAGGGCGTCCTTGATCTTGCCCTTCACCATTTCCTTCGCCCCGGTGGCGCCCGCGCTGAGGCCGGCCTTGAGCGGCGACTCACCCTCGGCGATCTTCTGCGCGCCCTTGACCGCCGCCTTCCCGGCGGCTCCGCCGCCGTTCCCGCCGTCCAGCCGCTCGGTCAGGCCCTCGATCTGGCCGCTCGCCTTCTCCAGCGCCCGCACCATGAGCGCCTGAGCCAGGGCGCGGCCGGCGTCCTTGAGCTGCTCGACGGGGAGATCCTGGGCCTTGCTGCCGTTCCCCGTGCCCGCTTCCGCCATGATCAGCCTTCGCTTCCTTGCCGATTTCCCCTGACCCTGACGACATAGCCTGAGGATTAGGGACTAAAACGGCAAAAGCGCCACTGGCCTGCAAAAACGAATGATCTACTCGCCGTTTGCACGCGCGCGGGCGGCCCTTTCCGCCGCCCCTCCGCCCGCCGTCAGCGGACGGCGGAACGCGCCACGCGCAGGCCCACGTCGTCGATCCGGAACGTCGGGTGGCTGCGGCGCCGCACCGAGGCCCGGCAACTCCAGTGCTCGTCGGACCAACCGCCGCCTCGGAGCACCCGGTAGGCGCCGTAGACCTCGGCGTCGTAGAGGTCCCAGCACCATTCCCAGACATTGCCCAGCATGTCGTACAGGCCCCAGGCGTTGGGCCGCCTGCCGCCCACGTCGTGCACGTGCTCCTGGGCGTTGCCGCGATACCAGGCGATCTCGTCGAGCGGCCCGTACCGCGGGCCGGTCGTGCCGGCGCGGCAGGCGTGCTCCCATTCGGCCTCGGTCGGCAGCCGGTACCCGTCGGCGGAGGCGTCCCACTCGGCGCCCTCGCCGCCGGCGTCGAGCCGGTACGCGGGCGCCAGCCCCTCACACCGGGACAGGGCGTTGCAGAATTCCACCGCGTCCGACCACGAGACGCACTCGACGGGCAGCAGGTCTCCCCGGGCGGTGCTCGGCCGTCGACCGGCGACCCGCGCGTACTGCGCCTGGGTGACCGGATACGCCGCCAGCCGGTACGGCGCGAGGTCGACCGGCCAGCTGCGCCGCGTCCGCCGGTCCGACAGCGTCACCGTCCCCGCGGGGACGGCGACCATCTCGATCTCCATCTCGGCAGGTGATCCTACCGGCGCCCGCCCGGTCAGATCTCCAGCGCGCCCGGGGGGTGGCCGTGGCGGCGGCCGCAGGAGGTCAGCGCCAGGACGGCGTGCCCCTGGACTGACGTCTCCGCGCCCAGAGCGGACGGGTCGACCGAGGCGCGGGCCGCGAAGCTCGTGGCGTGGCACTCGTCGGGGATGCCGAGGTCCTCCTTGACCTGGAAGTACCGGGCCTGGAAGGCGGCGCTGTCGTTGACCTCGACACCGTCGAAGGCGTCGTCGGGGAAGGCGTCGTCGTGCGGGAGGACGTAGCCGTCCTCGGCGGGGTGGGAGCCGATCTGGTCGGCCGGCTCGAAGACGTCGTAGTAGCGGACGAGGCCGCCGTCCTCGGCGACGCACCAGGCCGTCCACTCGTCGCCGCAGCTCGCGCCGTACCAGTGGGCCGCGCCGAACCGGCGGCTCAGGTCGCGGCAGCGGTCCTGGACCGCGGCGGCGTCGATGCCGTCCTCGTGGTCGGGGAAGGGGTCGCCGAAGACGAGGGTCCAGCCGTCCAGGCGCGGGGTGACGTAGACGCGGCGGCAGGAGCGGTGGTCACCGCCCCAGACGTGGTGGTCCTGGTTCCAGGCGGACGCGCCGAGCCGCATCGTGACCGGCTCGGGATCGGAGAGGCCGAAGGCGTCGAGGACGGCGTCCCGGTCGCCGGTGGGGACGGCGTACCAGGTGCCGCACAGGTGCATGGGCTCGGGCGTCTCGGTGGCGAGCTTGGACCGGATCAGCCGCCGGACGAGGGCCAGGTCGTGGTCGTCGAGCGCGGACGGGCCGCCGACCGCGGCGAGGACCTCCAGGGCGCGGCGGCGGACGGCCCCCCGGGAGCGGCGGAGCCGGCGCAGGTGCGGGACGACGCCCGGGCCGATCTCCCCGATGGCCCAGGCGACGCGTTGCCGGACGTCGGGGTCGGGGTCGTCCAGGCGGGCGAGCAGAGCGGGGGCGTGCGGGAGGGCCGCCTCCCCCTTGAGCTGCAGGACGTAGGCGGTGTTCGCGCGGACCTTGGGGCTCGGGTGGCTCAGGCCGGGGAGGAAGGCCGCCAGATCTTCGATCCGCAGGCCGCAGTGGGCCCAGCCGCAGCGGCGGGCGACCTCGTCGGTGGGCGCCGCCGCCATGGCCTCGACCAGGGGGTCGAGGGCGGGAAGGCCGATGCGCCGCAGGATGGTGGCGCCGGTGGTCCAGGCGACCGGGGAGTCCTCGTCGCACAGGACGGCCAGGACGGGTCGGACGGCGGGCTCTCCGGCGGCCACGAGGGCGTCGGCCGCGGCCCTGCTCTCGGGCCCGGCCAACTGGTCGATCAGTGCCTGTATCTCCACGCGAGCATGATCCCACCGCCCGGTGACATCCACGGTCCCGTGGACGCCACCGGGCAGTGGCCGAACCGTCAGGACGGGTCGTAGGCGAGGTTGGGGGCGAGCCAGCGCTCGACCTCCGCGACGGGGAGCTCGCAGCGGCGGGCGTAGTCCTCGATCTGGTCCTTGCCGACGCGCCCGACCGTGAAGTAGCGCGACGCCGGGTGGGCGAAGATCAGGCCGCTGACGCTGGCGGCCGGGGCCATCGCGTACGACTCGGTGAGCTTCATGCCGAGGCGGCCCGCGTCCAGCAGGTCGAACAGGGTCTGCTTGAGGCTGTGGTCGGGGCTCGCCGGGTAGCCGAGGGCGGGGCGGATGCCGCGGAACCGCTCGGCGTGCAGGTCCTCCAGGGCGGGGTCGGCGTCCGGCTCGAACCAGGCGCGGCGGGCCTCCAGGTGGATGTACTCGGCGAACGCCTCGGCGAGGCGGTCCGCGAGGGCCTTCACCATGATCGACTTGTAGTCGTCGTTGTCGTGCTCGTACTTCGCGGCGAGGTCCTCGGCGCCGAGGATCGTCACGGCGAAGCCGCCGAGGTGGTCGCCGGACGGGGCGACGTAGTCGGCGAGGCAGCGGTTGGGGCGCCCCGCGGGCTTGGACGTCTGCTGGCGCAGCATCGGGAAGCGCGCGGCGCCGGGCAGGACGATGTCGTCGCCGTCGGAGTGCGCGGGCCAGAAGCCGTAGGCGCCGTGGGCCTCGAACGAGCCGTCGGCGATGATCTGGTCGAGCAGCTCATTGCCCTCGTCGAACAGCTCGCGCGCGACGGGCTGGTCGAGGATCGCCGGGTACTTGCCCTTCAGCTCCCAGGCCAGGAAGAAGAACTGCCAGTCGATCATCTCGCGGATCGCGGAGATCTCGGGGCGGACGATCCGCACGCCGGTGAAGTCGGGCGCCGGCAGGTCGCCGAAGTCGACCCGCTCCCGGTTCTCGCGGGCCTGCTCGACGGTGAGCAGGGGGCGGCGCTGCTTCTTCTCGTGCTGCTCGCGGAGCCGGGCCTGCTCCTCGCGGTTGGCGGCGTCCAGGGCCGCGGCGCGCTCGTCGTCGAGCAGGTCGGAGACGACGCCGACGACGCGGGAGGCGTCCAGGACGTGCACGGTCGTCGCGTCGTAGGCGGGGGCGATCTTCACGGCGGTGTGCTGCCGGGACGTGGTGGCGCCGCCGATCAGCAGCGGCAGCCGCATGCCGCGGCGCTCCATCTCGGCGGCCACGGAGACCATCTCGTCCAGGGACGGGGTGATCAGCCCGGACAGCCCGATGGCGTCGGCGCCCTCCTGGACGGCGGTCTCCAGGATCTTGGCGGCGGGGACCATGACGCCGAGGTCGATGACGTCGTAGTTGTTGCAGCCGAGGACGACGCCGACGATGTTCTTGCCGATGTCGTGCACGTCGCCCTTGACCGTCGCGAGGACGATCTTGCCCTGGCCGCGGTCGCTGTGCGCGCGGCCGGCGGCGATCGCCTCCTGCTTCTCCTTCTCCATGAAGGGCTCCAGGTAGGCGACCGACCGCTTCATCACGCGGGCGCTCTTGACCACCTGGGGGAGGAACATCTTGCCGGAGCCGAACAGGTCGCCGACGACCTTCATGCCGTCCATCAGCGGGCCCTCGATGACGTCGAGGGGGCGCTCGGCCTCCTGTCGGGCCTCCTCGGTGTCGTCCTCGATGAAGTCGATGATGCCGTGCACGAGGGCGTGGGAGAGGCGTGCGGCGACCGGCGCGTCCCGCCAGGACAGGTCGACCTCCCGCTTCGTCCGCTCGCCCTTGACGTTCTCGGCGAACGACACGAGCCGGTCGGTGGCGTCGGGGCGGCGGTCGAACAGCACGTCCTCGACCAGTTCGAGCAGGTCGGCGGGGATGTCCTCGTAGACGGCGAGCTGCCCGGCGTTGACGATGCCCATGTCGAGGCCGGCCCGGACGGCGTGGAACAGGAACGCCGAGTGCATCGCCTCGCGGACGACGTCGTTGCCCCGGAAGGAGAACGACAGGTTGGAGATGCCGCCGCTGGTGCGGGCGCCCGGGCAGCGCTCCTTGATGAGGGGCAGCGCGTCGATGAACGCCTTGGCGTAGCCGTTGTGCTCGGAGATGCCGGTCGCGACGGCGAGGACGTTCGGGTCGAAGATGATGTCCTCGGCGGGGAAGCCGACCTCCTGCGTGAGCAGGTCGTAGGCGCGGGCGCAGATCGAGACCTTGCGCTCGGTGGTGTCGGCCTGGCCCGTCTCGTCGAAGGCCATGACGACGACGCCGGCGCCGAAGTCGCGGATGCGGCGGGCCTGCTCCAGGAACGGGCCCTCGCCCTCCTTGAGGCTGATGGAGTTGACGACGCCCTTGCCCTGGACGGTCTTCAGCCCCGCCTCCAGCACGCTCCACCGCGAGCTGTCGACCATGATCGGGATGCGGGCGACCTCGGGCTCGGTGGCGATGAGGTTGAGGAAGGTCGTCATCTCCCGCTCGCTGTCGAGCAGGTCGGCGTCCATGTTGACGTCGAGCAGGTTCGCGCCGCCGCGCACCTGGTCGAGCGCCACGTCCACGGCGGCCTGGTGGTCGCCCGCCTCGATGAGCTTGCGGAACTTCTTGGAGCCGGTGACGTTGGTGCGCTCGCCGATCATCACGAAGCCGGTGTCGGCGCCGATCGCGAACGGCTCCAGGCCGCTGAACCGGCTCGCCGCGCCGGGCCGGACGACCTCGCGGGAGCCGACGCCCCGCACCGCCTCGGCGATCCTGGCGATGTGCTCGGGGCCCGTCCCGCAGCAGCCGCCGACGACGTTGACCATGCCGGAGGCGGCGAACTCGCCGACCTTGCGGGCGGTCTCCTCCGGGGTCTCGTCGTAGCCGCCGAAGGCGTTCGGCAGGCCCGCGTTCGGGTGGCAGGCGGTGTAGGTGCCGGCCAGGCGCGCCAGCTCCTCCACGTGGGGGCGCATCTCGTCGGCGCCGAGCGAGCAGTTCACGCCCACGACCAGCGGCTCGGCGTGCTCGATCGACCGCCAGAACGCCTCGACGGTCTGCCCGGACAGCGTCCGGCCGGACAGGTCGACGATGGTCACCGAGATCCACAGCGGCAGGTGCGGGGCGACCTCGCGGGCCGCGGCGATCGCGGCCTTCGCGTTCAGCGTGTCGAAGATCGTCTCGATCAGCAGCAGGTCGACGCCGCCCTCGGCGAGCGCGCCGATCTGCTCGGCGTAGGCGTCCTTGACCTGGTCGAACGTGACGGCTCGGTAGGCCGGGTCGTCGACCCGCGGGGACAGCGAGAGCGTGACGTTCAGCGGGCCGATGGAGCCGGCGACGTAGCGCCCGCCGAACTCGTCGGCGGCCTGCCGGGCCAGCCGGGCGCCCTGCACGTTCATCTCGCGGACCAGGCTCTCCAGGCCGTAGTCGGCCTGCCCGATGCCGGTCGCGGTGAAGGTGTTGGTGGTCGTGATGTCGGCGCCGGCCCGCAGGTACTGCCGGTGGACGTCCAGGATCACGTCGGGGCGGGTGAGGTTCAGCAGGTCGGGGTCGCCGGTGACGTCCTTGGGGTGGTCGTCGCCGATGAGGTCGCCGCGGTAGTCGGCGGGGGTCAGGCCCGCGCCCTGGAGCATCGTGCCCCACGCGCCGTCCAGCACCGCGATCCGCTGCTCAAGAAGTTCGCGCAATGGAGTCTGAGTCATTGTTTTCGAGCACCTCCCATGGAATCTGGGAGGCGCCCTTGCGGAATCAGGTGTCACGGGCCGAGCGTGGCGGGCTCTCGCCCGTTGCAGCGCCTCTCGGCCCGGTACCGAGGTTACATTCCGAGAGGCCGGTGTGTCAGGCGCGCCCGGGGTTGCGGGCAGGATGAGGTGATGCGCGCACGACCGATCTCGCCGTCTCTGGTGGTCGAGGAGCTGGCCGACCGGATCGCGGCGCTCGGGACCGGCTCCTGGTCGCGGGTGGCGATCGACGGGGCGCCGCCCGCGGCGCCTTCGGATCTGGCCGACGCCCTCGTCTCGCCCCTGCGCGCTCGGGGGCGGGACGTCGTGAGGGTGTCCGCGCGCGGCTTCCTGCGGCCGGCGTCCCTGCGCTACGAGCACGGGCGGGACGACCCCGACCTCTTCTACGACGAGTGGCTCGACGTGGGCGGGCTCGTCCGGGAGGTGCTGGGGCCGCTGGAGCCGTCCGGTACGGGGAGGGTCCTGCCCAGCCTGTGGGACGCGGCGCTCGACCGGGCGACGAGGGCGGACTACGTGAGCGTCCGGCCCGGCGGGGTCCTGCTGCTGGACGGCTCGCTGCTGCTCGGGCGGGGACTGCCGTTCGAGCTCACCGTCCACCTGTCCCTGTCGCGCGGGGCGCTGGCGCGCCGGACGGCCGGCGACGAGGCGTGGACGCTTCCCGCCTACGCGCGCTACGACTCCGAGGTCGAGCCGGTGCGGACCGCCGACGTCGTCCTGAAGGTGGACGACCCGGGCCACCCCGCGCTGGTCACCGACGCCTAGGGCCGCCACTCCTCCCGGTAGGCGGGGTGGTGGGCGTAGGGCAGGGCGAGGAGGCGCAGGACCGTCTCGCGGACGGCCTGCGCCGCGTCGAGCTCGGGGGTGCGGTGGCCCTGGCCGAGGATCCAGGACTGCTTCTCGTAGTCGTCGACGATCTGGCGCTTGGCGGACGCTTCGGCGAGCGCGCGGGCCGGGTCGTGGCGCGCGATGTGCTCGGCGTACGCGCCGTTCTCCGCCGTCGCGACGAAGGCGGGAGCGTCCGCGCCGGGATCGCCGGCGGCGGTGCTGACCGTGCCGGAGGGGGCCGCCTTCCAGGGGGCGCCGGAGCAGGCGCGGGCCGTCTGCTCGTCCCTGTCCAGCCGTGCGCGGAGGAACTCCACCAGATCCATAGGGCCATCCTGCCCCCTGCGGAGCGGGACGGCCCTATGGCTCAGGGGTTCAGGCGGCACAGTTGCCGGTGACCGGCCTGCCCGCGAAGCGGTCGCCGAGGAACGCCATCGCGTCGGGCTCGCTCCAGAGCATGCCGGTGGCGTGCTCGGCGAAGGTGTAGGTCTTCCAAGTCACGTTGGCGCCCTTCGCGCACCACGCCTTGTGGAGGGTGTCGGCCTGACCGGCGGGGATGATCTCGTCGTAGACGGCCTGCGTCTGGAGCACCGGCGCGCTCGGGGCGGTGGAGCCGAGCTTGTTGGCGTCCAGGCGCCGCTGCCACTCGGGCGTGGCCAGCGGGTCGCTGGTCGTGTAGTCGCTGATGTGCTTGAACGCCGTCTGCACGACCGTGAGGGGCCCGTCGAAGCTGACCAGGCACATGTCCTGGGCCTTCGCCAGTAGTTCGCGACCGTTGTCGTTGAGGTACTTGGCCAGGTCGAGTTCGGGGTAGGCGGCGTCGTAGCCGACGGCGGCCATGAACATGAGCGCGACGAACGGGGAGCCGTCCAGGCTCTTGGCGACGGCTTGCAGGTCCGCCGGGACGCCGCCCGCGAACACGCCCTTGATCGCCAGCTCGGGGGCGTAGGTGCCCGCCAGCTCCGCCGCCCAGCCCGCGCTGGTGCCGCCCTGCGAGTAGCCCCAGAGGCCGACCGGCGAGCCGCCGAGCCCGGCGTCCGGGAGGCGCTGCGCGGCGCGGGCGACGTTCAGCAGGGCCCGGCCCTGCGAGCCGCCGACCTCGTAGGTG
The DNA here is from genome assembly GCF_040653135.1 of Actinomadura sp. NPDC048021. Classification (NCBI taxonomy): domain Bacteria; kingdom Bacillati; phylum Actinomycetota; class Actinomycetes; order Streptosporangiales; family Thermomonosporaceae; genus Actinomadura; species Actinomadura sp. NPDC048021. Next base: position 199,377 of record NZ_JBEZJQ010000011.1, on the reverse strand, counting down.
TGCTGACCCGGGGTGCCGAGCCCCTCCATGTCGGTCACGGCGACGGCCCAGCCGCGGCTGAGCGCGTCGGCGATGAACAGCTCCTCGTAGTCCATGCCCTGGGTGAGGGTGTAGGACGGGGCGCAGGCGTCGCCGAGTCCGCGCGTCCCGACGGCGTAGGACACGAGCGGCCTCTTGCCCTCGCCCGTCCACTCCTTGGTGGGGACGAGGACCATGCCCGAGACGGCGGTCGGCTGCCCCTGCACCGTCTCCGACCGGTACAGCACCTGCCAGGACCGGACGCCCGCGTACGGCGAGTGGCCGACCGGGTCGACGGTGAACACCGCGGGCCGCGACCGGATGACGTCACCGGGCGCGCCCGCCGGGAGCGGGGAGGGCGGCTGGTAGAACGGGTCCTCGGCCGGGGGCTTGGCGTCCTGCGGCGCCGCGGCGGCGGTGCCCTGCAGGGCCGCCGCCGTCATGGCGAGGCCGAGGCACGACGCCAGCGCGGCGCGCACGACCCGGCGAACGGTGAGGGACATGGCGGGTAACCCTTCGACGTGGCGGCGGAGTCTTCGCCGCTGCCGCCGGCGTGACGGCCACCCGACAGTAACGTAATTGGACACTTACTCCAATGTGGCGCGGGACGCATCGCCGGCACCGGATTTGTGCCGTCCTGACAAAGTCCGCCCTGACGGAGCCCCCTCCGGCGCGGTCCGCCCCTTCCAGGCGCCGCCCCGCCCGGCACGGTGCCTGCGGGCGGAGTCGAGCGTCATCGCCGCGTACAGCAGGGCGACGAGCGGCAGGGCCGGGGCGCGCAGCGGCGACAGGCCGTAGAAGCGCAGCATCGGCGCATAGGTGGCCGCCATGAGCGCCCACGCGAGCCCGCCCGCCGCGAGGGCGGGCGCGCCTGCGCCGGCCGGGCCCGCGACCAGGCCCGCGACCGTCGCGGCGGGCGGGACCGCGTAGAGGAGCAGCAGGCCGGCGACGGTCGCGGCGAGCAGGACGGGCGAGTAGCGCAGCTGGTGGTAGGCGCTGCGGGCGATCATCGCCCAGAGGTCGGCGAGGCGCGGGTAGGGGCGGCGGCTGACGACGTCGCGGCTGAGATCGAGGCGGCAGCGCCCGCCCGCGCGCTTGAGCATCCGCCCCAGCGCCACGTCGTCGATCAGCGCGTCGCGGATCCGGTCGAGGCCCCCCGCCCCGGTGAGGGCGGTCCGGCGCACGAGCATGCAGCCGCCCGCGGCCGCGGCCGTGCGCGCCCCGTCGCGGCCGACGCGGCGGAACGGGTACAGCTGGGCGAAGAAGTAGACGAAGGCGGGAACGACCACCCGCTCCCAGCCCGTGCGGGTGCTGAGCGTCGCCATCTGCGACAGCAGGTCGCGGCGTCCCGCCACCGCGGCGCGCACGAGCGCGTCCACGGCGCCGGGGGCGTAGGCGATGTCGGCGTCGGTGAAGAGCAGGAAGCCGGGTTCGCCCGCCGCCCGGACGCCCTCCGCCATCGCCCAGACCTTGCCCGCCCACCCCTCCGGCCGCTCCCTCGCGGGCACGACCGTCAGGGCCGGGTCGCCGTCCGCCAGGGCGGCGGCCGTCCCGGCGGTGCCGTCGCTGCTCGCGTCGTCGACCAGGACCACGCGGAAGGCGCCCGGGTACCGCTGGGCGAGCAGGGTCGGGAGCGTCTCCGGGAGGACGGCGGCCTCGTCGCGGGCCGGGACGACGGCCACGACCTCGGGCCACTCGTCCGGTTCCGGCGCGTCGGGCAGCCCCGGTCCCGTCCGCCAGAAGCCGCCGTGCGCGAACGCCAGGTACAGCCATCCGGCCAGCGCCGCCACCGCCAGGACGCCCACGACCATCACGTCCGCAGCCTCGCACCGCACCGGCTCTCCGTCCATCGACGGCGTCCCGCGGGCGTGGCGGGCCGAGCGCTAAAGTCACGCGGATGGACGGTGTCCTCAAGAAAGGCGATGTCCCTGGGAAAGGCGATCTCCTCTGGAAGGGCGATGTCCTCTGGAAGGCCGCCGACAAGCTGCGCGGATCCGTCGACGCGGCGCAGTACCGGGACTTCGTCCTCGGGCTCGTGTTCCTCAAGTACGTGTCCGACTCCTCCGGGGACGGGGCCTTCCGGGTCCCGGACGGGGCGCGGTGGGCGGACCTCTCCCCCGCCGCCGGGGACATCGGTGAGCGGATCGACGCGGCGATGGGCGCCCTCATGCGCGCCAACCCGTCGCTGGACGGCGCACTCCCCCAGATCTTCACCCGGGTCGACCGGCGGCGCCTCGGCGAGCTGGTCGAGCTGATCGGCCGGGTGCGGTTCGCGGCGGAATCCGGGACGCGGCCCGCGCGGGACGTGCTCGGCGAGGTCTACGAGTACTTCCTGGAGAAGTTCGCGCGGGCCGAGGGCAAGCGCGGCGGCGAGTTCTACACCCCCGCCGGCGTGGTCAGGCTGCTGGTGGAGGTCCTGGAGCCGTTCCGGGGACGGGTGTACGACCCGTGCTGCGGCTCCGGCGGCATGTTCGTGCAGGCGGAGAGGTTCGTCCTCAGCCACCGGGGGCGGCCCGACGACATCGCGGTGTACGGGCAGGAGGCCAACGAGCGGACATGGCGGCTGGCCAGGATGAACCTGGCCGTCCACGAGATCGCGGGTGACGTCCGCCGCGCCGACGCCTTCTACGAGGACGCCCATCCCGGCCTCGCCGCCGACCACGTCCTCGCCAACCCGCCGTTCAACATGTCGGACTGGTACCGCGATCCCGGCGACGCGCGCTGGCGGTACGGCGTCCCGCCCGCGGGGAACGCCAACTTCGCCTGGATCCAGCACATCGTGGCCAAGCTCGGGCCGCGCGGCCGCGCGGGCGTGGTGATGGCGAACGGATCCATGTCGTCCCGGCAGTCGGGCGAGGGCGAGATCCGCGCGGCGCTGGTGGAGGCCGACCTCGTCTCGTGCGTCGTCGCGCTGCCGGACCGGCTCTTCCGCACCACCCCGATCCCCGCCTGCCTCTGGTTCCTCGACAAGCGCAAGAGCGTCCCGGGCGAGGTGCTCTTCGTCGACGCCCGCGAGATGGGGACGATGGTCGACCGCACCGAGCGGATCCTCACCGGCGACGACATCGCCCGGATCGCCGGCGCCTACCGGGCCTGGCGCGACGGCGGCCATTCCGACGTCCCCGGCTTCTGCCACGCTGCGGGGCGGGACGAGATCAGGTCGCACGGCCACGTCCTCACGCCGGGACGCTACGTCGGCGCCGCCGAGACCGACCGCGGCGACGAGCCCGCGGCCGACCGGGTGGAGCGGCTCACCAAGGAGCTCCTCACGCACCTGGACGAGTCGGCGCGGCTCGACCAGGTCGTCCGGGACGAGCTGGACCGGTTCGGCGGCCGGGCCGGGCGGCTCGATGACTGACGTGGCCCTGGGCGACCTCGTCACGTTCTCGAACGGCCGGTCGCGACCCGTCCCGGGCACCCGCTACCGGACGTTCGGCGCCAACGGGGTCATCGGGACGTCCGGCGGGTTCAACGCCGGGCCGGGCTCCACCATCGTCGGGCGCGTCGGGAGCTACTGCGGGGCCGTCCACTACAGCCCCGACCAGTGCTGGGTCACCGACAACGCCATCATCGCCACGGCCAGGGACGGCGTGAACCCGCGCTACGTCCCCTACCTGCTCAGGCGGCTCGGCCTGAACCGGTACCGCATGGGCTCGGGGCAGCCGCTCCTCACCCACGCGATCCTGAACGGCCTCGCCGTCCGGCGCCCGACCCGCGCGGAGCAGGACGCGGCGGCGTCCGTGCTGGGGGCGCTCGACGACAAGATCGAGGTGAACGGGCGCATCGCGGCCGGCGGCGACGCGCTGGTCCGCGCCCGCTACGACGAGGCGGCGGCCGCGTCCGCGTCCGCCGTCCCGATCGGCGACCTCGGCGACCTGGTGCGCGGCGCCGTCCCGCCGGAGCGGATCGGACGGGACGACAACTACATCGCCCTGGAGCACATGCCGAAGAGGCACATGTGGCTCTCGACCTGGACCGACGCGTCCGGCGTCACCAGCGCGAAACTGCGCTTCGCGGCCGGCGACGTCCTGTTCGGCAGGCTCCGCCCCGCCTTCCACAAGGCGGGCCTCGCCTTCGTGGACGGCGTCGCCTCGACCGACGTCCTCGTCGTCCGGCCGAAGGACGCCGCCCGCCGGGGCTGGCTCCTCGCCGCCCTGGCGAGCGACGAGGTCGTGGCGCACGCCTGCGCCGTCGGCGACGGTACGAAGATGCCGCGCGTCAAGTGGCAGGACATCGCCGCCTTCACGGTCCCCTGGCCCGGCGACGGCGCCGCCCGCTCGTTCGGCGGTTTCGCCGCCGCGCTGGCCCGGCGGGTGGAGGCCGCCACGGCGGAGAGCGCGGCCCTCGCGGACCTCCGCGACACCCTCCTGCCGGAACTGGTCCCCTGACACGCGCCCGCGCCACCGGGGGGGCATCATCGGACGGTGGACTACCTTCTGGACAACCGGCAGGCCGAGGCGGGCGTCCGCTTCAAGGCGATCTCCGAGCTGTTCGACCCGTGGACCTTCCGCCACCTCGACGACGCGGGCCTGCGTCCCGGCCTGCGGGTCTGGGAGGTCGGCGCCGGCGGGCCGTCCGTGGCGTCCTGGATCGCGGGCCGCGTCGGGGCGGCCGGCCGCGTGCTGGCGACCGACATCGACGTGTCCTGGCTGGCGGACGCGCCGGAGCTCGCCGGAGGCCCGGTCGAGGTCCGGCGCCACGACCTGGTGCGCGACGCCCCGCCCGAGGGGCCGTTCGACCTCGTCCACGCCCGGCTCGTGCTGGTCCACCTCGCGGACCGCGACCGGGCCCTCCGGACGATGGTCGACGCCCTGCGGCCCGGCGGCGTCCTGCTCGTCGAGGACGCCGACCCTGGGCTCCAGCCGCTGGCCTGCCCCGACGAGCGCGGGCCGGACGAGCGCCTCGCCAACGCCGTCCGGCGCGGCTTCCGCGCGCTGCTCACCGAGCGCGGCGCCGACCTCGCCTACGGCCGCAGGCTCCCCCGGCTCCTGCGCGACGCCGGCCTGGACGACGTGCGCGCCGACGCGTTCTTCCCCCTGTCGGCCCCGGCCTGCGGCGTCCTGGAGACCGCGTCCATCCTCCAGGTGCGCGACCGGCTCATCGAGGGCGGGCACGCCACCGCCGAGGAGATCCGTCACCTGCTGGCCGCCATCGCCGCGGGGACCCTCGACCTCACCCTCGCCCCACTGATCTCCGCTTGGGGACGCAGGCCCGGCGGAGAGCGGTAAGGCGCCGCCATGTGGCGGATCTTGGACGGCGTGTGACGTCCCGCAGGGTGCGGCAAGGCCCTTGCATGCGCGCAAGCGTTGGTGACTGGCCCGAGGCCCCTGCGTAAGAGTGTGTGTTGTTTCACTTCCACGTCCGACATCGACCTGGCCGAGAAGCACATGTTCGCTTACAGCCCGACACGGAGACGTGAAGCCGACAACGCCATGAACGCATCAGACACATGGTCCGGGGCGCCCGTTCTGGTGCCCGCGCCCGCTCCCTCACTGGAGATCGGGATCCCGTCCGCCTGGAACCACAACGGCAAGTCGTCCGGGCGCCTCATCGGCGAGATCGACCTCGCCGCCACGCCGCCCGCCGTGCGGCTCGGCCGCTCCTACGTCCGCGAGCTCGTCGGGCAGCACTTCGGCGCCGACCGGTCCGAGCTCGGCGACCTGGAACTGCTGACCAGCGAGGCCCTGACCAACTCGGTGCTGCACGCGCGGCCGCGCCGGGACGGGACGATCGCGCTGGCCGTCCTGCACGTCGACCGGTACGTGCGCGTCGAGATCACCGACGGCGGCGCGGTCCAGGGGCCGCCGCGGCCGACGGACGAGGCGCTGCCGACCGGCGGGCGCGGGCTCGCCCTGATGAAGGCGCTCGCCACCGACTACGGCACCTGCCGGGGCAGGAGCGGCACCTCCACCTTCTGGTTCGGCGTCGGCGTCCGGGACGGATGGCGGCTGCCGTGACCTCCGGGGCGGCGCTGAGCCCGGCCCGCCGGGCCGAACCGTCCCCTCCCGGGGGCGGGACCGCGCCCGGCGCCGCGCCGGCCAGCGTCGCCCGCATGTGCAACTACCTCCTCGGCGGCAAGGACAACTACGCCGCGGACCGAGAGTCCGCCGAGCGTGCGCTGCGCAGCTGCCCGGCGGTGCCGCGGCTCGTCCAGGCGAACAGGGGCTTCCTGGACCACGCCGCCGCACTGCTCGCCGGGGAGGCCGGCCTGCGGCAGTTCGTCGACGTCGGCTGCGGGCTGCCCGCCGCCGAGAACCTCGGCGACCTCGTCCGGCGGGCCGACCCGTCCTGCCGGGTCGCCTACGTCGACAACGACCCGATGGTGCTGACGCACGCGCGGGCGCTGCTCGCCGTCGACGCCGGGATGGGCGCCTTCGCCGGGGACGTCCGCGCCCCGGCCGCGCTGCTCGGCGACCCCGGCCTGCGGAGGCTGGTCGACTTCTCCGAGCCCGTCGCGGTGTTCCTGCTCGGCGTCCTGGACTTCGTCGCCGACGAGGACGACCCGGCCGGGATCGTCGCCGCGCTCGCCGCGGGCCTCGCCCCCGGCAGCCACCTGGTGATCAGCCACGCCGTGCGGTCGCCGGAGCTGGACCCGGTCTCCGGGCCGTGCGAGGGCGTCGACACCCCGTTCCGCCCCCGGAGCGAGGACGAGATCGCCCGCATCTTCGCGAGCCTGCGGACGCTCGCCCCCTATCCCGCCCGGCTGCCGGGGCCCGCCCCCCTGCCCGACACGCGCCCGCTGCCGCTCATCGGCTGCGTCGGGCGCGTCCCGGGGTGACGCCGGCATGACCCCCGCGGTGCTTTCCCGGACTTCTGCCGATCGCCCGTCCCGTCCGCGCGGCGCTTCGCTACGATCGAAGCGCCAGCAACTGCCACATCTAGGGCGAGTGATGACAGCGGACGGCGAGCCTCGGTCTCTCTCCGACATCACCAAGGACATGGGACTCAACATGTCCGACGTTGCGGCCTTCTCCGGGCTCGACGAGAGCACGGTCTTCCGGTTGTGGGACAACGTGGAGTGGCTCGACCGGGTCAGCGGGCGGTCGCTGCAGAGCCTCATGTCGTCCGTGCCGGGCATCGCCGAGTACTCGATGGCGCACGCCGTCCGGAAGAGGCGCGACGGGCTCGTCGCCGACCTGCACCGCGAGGGGCTCACCGTCGACCTGGACGCCCTGCAGAACTCGGCCGTCGCCCAGCAGCACCTGCTGAACGCGCTGGAGGCCGGGCTGCACATCATGCGCGGCCAGGCGACGCAGAAGACGTCCTCGTTCATCGCCCGCTTCTGGGGCCGCGAGCAGGACACGGCGCTGGAGGCGCTCTACTCCACCAAGGCCGGCCAGGGGCTCCTGGAGGACCCCCAGAAGCTCTACGACTCGTCCATCGACCTGGCCCCGCGGCTGAACCGCAAGACCTACTCGTTCCACTCGATCCTCGCGCTCAACATCCTCACGCACCAGGTCAGCAAGGTGACCGGGGCGCTGGAGGCCGACCTCGGCTTCGAGGTGCCCGGCCGGCAGACCGCCTTCATGATGCGCGGCGTGGTGATGGGCTCGCTGATCAGCTCGAACGACTTCGACCTGGCCGAGCGCTACCGCCAGGAGCTCGACGCGACGCCCGTCTACGCGGCGCTGGAGGAATGGTCGTTCCCGACCTACACGCGAGACGGCCGCATCAGCAGCGACTTCACCCTTCCGAGCTCCCTGTCGCTGCGCAACACGGCCGCCGAGGTGCTCCGCGAGATCGCGGTCTACAACGACGCCTACCTCTACTACCTGGCGTCCACCTACATTCCGCTGGCGCTCAGACGCGACCCGGCGTTCGGCGGAAGGCTCCCCGAGCTGATCCAGGCGCTGGAACTGCGCGTGGTCGACTGCCGGGACAGAAGGATCAGACAGACCTGCAACACGCTGGTGCGGCGGCTCAAGGGCATCGCCTGAACCAGGCTTTGGAGAATGGGGAGCCGGTGGAGGACACGGCGCAAGCCATCGCGAAACTGACGCGGGCGCGATGGGAGGCGAACGCGCAGTACTGGGTCAAGATCATCCGGGAGCGCCGCGACCGGTACCGGACGGAGCTGACCGACGCCGCCGTCCTGGACGCCGTCGGCGACTGCGCCGGCCTCCGCGTCCTGGACGCCGGATGCGGCGAGGGCTACCTGGCGCGCAGGCTCGCCTCCATGGGCGCCGAGGTCACGGGCGTCGACGCGGCTCAGGGCCTGATCGACGCGGCCTCCTCGCACCCGGCGCAGGGGGGCAAGGCCACGTTCACCCGCGCCAGCGTCGAGGACCTGCCGCTGGAGGACGACCGGTTCGACCTCGTCCTGTGCAACCACCTGTTCAGCCACCTGCAGGACCCGACCCGCGCCATCGGCGAGTTCTCGCGCGTCCTGCGCAGCGGCGGGCGGCTGATCCTGCTGACGCTGCACCCCTGCTTCTACGTGGAGAACGCCGAGCAGGGCGCGGCGAGCAGCGTCCCGGCGGCGCAGTACTTCACCCCGCGCGGCATCGACCAGCGGTTCATGGTGGACGGCCTGGAATCCCCTTCGATGATCACAAGCTGGCTCCGGCCGCTGGAGTACTACGCTGGAACGCTCCGAGACGCCGGATTCGTCATCGCGGACCTGCGCGAACCGCATCCCACGGAGGAGCAGCTGCGGGACGACCCGTGGTGGCGCAAGGGCTTCCCCACGGCCATGTTCATGCTCCTGATCGCGGAGCGCCGTTAGAGTCGTCCCCATGGAGGACGTGCCGGCGGAATTAACGGGGCATCCGGACAGGCTCCGGTGGAACGAGAAGTACGCGGAGTCGTCCGGACCGTCGCGGGCCCACCCGCTCGCCGAGCGCGCGCTGTCGCTCGGCATGCCCGACGGCGAGGTGCTCGACCTGGCGTCCGGGCCGTCCGGCAGCGCCCTGCTGGCCGCCTGGACGGGACGCCGCGTCACGGCCGTCGACATCTCCGAGATCGCCCTCGCGCGGCTCGGCGCGGAGGCCCGGCGGCGCGGGCTCGGCCCGCTGGTCACGCTCGTCCAGGCCGACCTGGGCGCCTGGCGGCCCGGCCCTGACAGGTACGCCCTCGTCCTGTGCACGGGGTTCTGGGACCGCGCCGTGTTCGAGCGCGCCGCCGGGGCCGTCCTGCCCGGCGGCCTGCTGGCCTGGGAGGCCTTCACCGAGGCCGCCCGCCGCGACCGGCCGCGGCTGCCCGCCGAATGGTGCCTCAGACCCGGTGAACCCGCCTCGCTGCTGCCCGACGGCTACACCGTCCTCGACCAGTACGACGACGGCGGCAAGCGCCGCTTCCTCGCCCGCCGCGGCGACTAGCGCCTTTCACTCGGGCCAGAGGGAAGATGTTCCGGCGAGCGGGCGCGTGAAGCAGCCACTCGCCCGCCGGAACACTAGCTCACCTGTCGCAGGACGGCAGAACCGTCATGCGTCAGCCCTGGGGCTCAGTTGCCCAGGTTCTTGAACGCCTCGACCACCGGCGCCCACGGGTCCGGGGTGTCGGAGTCGGCCTGCGCGGGCGCCTCGTCGGCTCCGGCCGACCCGGCCGCGCTGCCGTGCGGGACGTTGCTGTGGCCGCTGCTGTGCGGGACGTTGCTGTACCCGCCGCTGTGCGGGGCGTTGCTGTACCCCCCGCTGTGCGGGGCGTTGTCGATCGCCATGATCAGTTTCCTCCATCTCGGTTGCGCCCTGCTGGAAATGATCAGCAGGACCTTGCCCTAGACCGTGCCGCCTTCGGCACGATCCGCAAGGCGCGAGGCGGGGGGCGGGTCAGTCGAGGTCGACGACGACCGGGGCGTGGTCGGACGGGCCCTTGCCCTTGCGGGCCTCGCGGTCCACGTAGGCGGACGCGACCCGTCCGGCGACGTCCTCGCTCGCGTAGAACAGGTCGATGCGCATGCCCATGTCCTTGTGGAACGCGCCCGCCCGGTAATCCCAGTACGTGTACGGGTGGGGCCCCTTCTCGATCGTCGGGACGACGTCGCGGAGGCCGAGGGCCCGCAGGTCGGCGAGCGCCTGCCGCTCGGGGGGCGTGACGTGCGTGGAGCCGACGAAGACGGCCGGGTCCCACACGTCCTCGTCGGTGGGGGCGACGTTGTAGTCACCGCAGGCGACCAGCGGCGTCCCCGCGGCCAGTTCCTCCGCGAGCGCGTCGCGGAGGGCCGCGAACCACGCGAGCTTGTAGGCGTAGTGGGCCGACTCGGGGGTGCGGCCGTTCGGCGCGTACAGCGACCAGACCCGCACGCCGCCGCATGTGGCGCCGATCGCGCGGGCCTCGGGCGCCAGCAGGACGGGCTCGTTCAACGCCATCTGCTCGTCCTCGCCTTCGGCCCCCGCCTCACCCGCGTAGGCGGGCTCGCCCGGAAAGCCGTTCGAGACGTCCTCGATGCCGACCCGCGAGAGGACGGCCACACCGTTCCACCGCCCGTCGCCGTGCGCGGCTGTGGCGTACCCGAGTTCCTCGACCTCCGCGGCCGGAAAGAGGTCCGCCCGGCACTTGGTCTCCTGGAGGCAGACCACGTCCGGCTTCGTCTCGTCCAGCCAGGTGAGAAGGCGCGGGAGGCGTGCCTTGACGGAATTGACGTTCCACGTCGCGAGGCGCATCCCCCAAGCCTGCCATCCGGAAGACCTAGGACGGGGTCAGGTTGCAGTCGGGAACCCAGCCGACGACGCCGGTGGCCATGTTCCGCCCGTAGATCCAGAAGTTGCTGGTCACCCCGTTGTCGCAGGAGTAGTAGTCCCAGGGGCCGCTGCCGCGGATCGCGTCGAACTTCTGCCCCGGATAGCCGAGCCCGACACGGCGGGCGGTGTTCAGGGGGTTGTCCCAGATGACCACGCCGGGAACCCGGAAGTCGGGATACGCGCGGCGGTGCGAGGCCGCGATCCTGCGCGAGGCCGCGGTCCTCAGGCGGCCCTCGGGGTTGGCGTAGGTCGAGCACACCCGGGGCCGGGCCGGCAGTTGGACGCAGACCCGGAACGAGCCGCCCCCGAACCAGTCCGGGGTGTTGACCGACGACGCCCCCATGGGCACGGTGGCGTGCTCCCCCCGGGAGCCGTGCTCCTCCTGACCCGACACCTCGGAGCCGACCGGGGCGTCGCGGATGTCGGCGTGCCATGATCTTTGGCCGGGGTGGTACCAGAGCGTGCCGACGGCGTCCTCCTGCCGGACGGTGCGCAGCGCCCACCAGGGAGCGGCCCTCGATCCGGTGCCGGCCCATCCCCCGAGGGCGGACGGGGCCGGCCGGTGCTCCCGTCCGGCCGACGCCTCGGCCGACGGGACGGGTCCTGTCAGAGCCGCGCTCGCCACGGCGGCGACGACTGCGGGAAAAGCAAGAACGATCTTCTTGGACGGGCGCACGGGCGCTCCTTCCTGCTCGTGGTGGGCGGCGGGGGCGCGGAGCGGCACGACGGGACGGCGCGGCGGCGTCACGGCCGCTCCTGGATGAAGCAGTCCGAGACGTAGCCCTCGACCCTCGTCCTGTTGTTGATCACATAAGTCCAGTGGTCCTTGACGTCGCCGTTCGGGCAGGTCACCGGGTCGGCGAAGCTCTGACCTCCGTTCCAGGTGTAGCCGTCGCCGGGGTTGCCGATCCCGCGGACGCGGCCGTCGAGCCGGGGGGTCGCGCGGATCCTGACACCGGGAACGGTGAAGTCACCGGTGCGATCGGCGACGCGTGCCGGGGCGGCGTGCCGGGCGGCGGGCGCCGGGGAGGCCATGGCGGGCGCCGCCGGAATCGCGGTGATCGCGACGGCCAGAGCGCTGACGGTCTTCAACATGGTTCGCCTCGCCTGGAGTGCCGATGGAAACTCTCTTGCCTCCCACATTGCGGCTACTTAGAGTTAATGGACAACCTCATGGCGTGAACATGCCAGCGATTGAACCGTCAACGGCAGGGGGTGAGAAGCCGCCCTCGGCGCGATGCCGGAGTGGGGAGCCGCCAGGTGACACGGTCAGGCGACGGAGGGAAACGGCCCCCGCGGCGTACCGAAGCGCGTGAGGCCGTGGGGCAGGCCCTGGAGGAGGCCGGTTTCCATGCGGCCCGAGGTCTGCGGCCTCCGACCCAGCGCGTGGATCCGCCCAAGGTGGGAGCCGTGGTCGCGCGCCTCGCGGACGCCACCGAGCGGGAGTTGCTGACCTTCGACGATCCGTCGGGCTGCGTCAGGCAGGGCGTGCCCGAGCGCATGCTCCTGCACGCGGCCCAGTGCGTCCGTCGCGCGGCCTCCCAGGTCCCCCGCCTCCGCCAGATCACCTCTCCGCAGGGGCTGGCCCACGACACCGCTCTGGAGACCATCCAGTGGCGCAACGGCGGCGAGGCACGCCTCGTCGAACAGGTCCCCTTCCGCCTGGCCGTGTTCGACCGCACGACGGCCGTCATCCCGCTCGATCTGGACATCTTCTACAACGGCATGCTCATCATCCGCGACCCCGCGGTGGTCAGGGCGTTGACCCGGATGCACCACAGCTCCTGGATGTCCGGTGACGAACTCGTCACCGACCGCGACCCGGACCAGCCGCCGGCCCACCTGGTCCCGGTCCTGGTCACCCTGCGGGACGGCCTGCCCGACCACGCCGCCGCCGCGCGCCTGGGGCTGTCGGCGCGCACCTACGCCCGGCGGGTCAGCGAACTGCTCACCCTCCTCGGCGCCACGAGCCGTTTCCAAGCCGCGATCACCGCTCAGCGCCGCGGATGGATTTGAACGTCCGTCCGCTGTTACCGGCGGTGTGGAGGCGTGTGTCACCCCTCCGGCGGGGATATCCTGACGCCTTCCCCTGTCCCCTGCCAGACGACACCGCTCCATGTGTGACCGGTAGATTGCGGGTCGGCCTCCTTTACCCGGTTTTCACGCTGTGCTTAGCCCGGCCCTGGAAGGGTGGTCACGGTTGTGGTGTCGTCGAACCCGGAGCAAGTGAGGAAACATGTCCGAGGATGACAAGCCCCGGGGCAAGCCGGCGGTCAAGGCGAAGGCGAAGATCCCGAACGCCCAGAGCATCCGCAGCCCCGAGTTCACCCCGCACGGCATCAGCGCGGGCCGCGGCAGCGGGCTGAACCGGCCGTCCGCGCTGACCGCCAAGGAGGCGAAGAAGCGCCGGCTGATGATGATCGCCGGGATCGTGGTCGTCGCGCTCGCGGTCTCCGGCGGGGTGTACTGGTGGGTCAGCCGCCCCGGCCCGAAGGTCGAGGTGACCGGCAAGTTCGCCGCCGAGCCCAAGGTCGAGATCCCCACGAAGCTGGAGCCGACCAAGACGCTCAAGGTCAGCACGCCGATCAAGGGCGGCGGCCCCGTCGCCGCCGAGGGCGACACCGCCTACGTCCAGTTCGCGACCTACAAGTGGTCGAGGGCCAAGGACGAGGAGAACTCGCGGGTGAAGAGCACCAGCGAGAAGGTCCGCTCGTCCTACGAGGAGGGCCAGCAGCAGGGCGGCGGCGGCCCGATGCACCTCGTCATCGGCAAGAGCGGGCTCAAGGACATCGACAAGAGCCTCGTCGGCAAGTCCGCCGGAAGCCGGCTCGTCATGCAGCTCCCGCCGTCCAAGGAGCTCACCCAGCTGAGCCCGCAGCAGATCACCGACAAGGACGCGATCCTCTTCATCATGGACGTCCAGGCGGTCGTCCCGAAGAGCCAGCAGCCGCAGGGCACCGCGCAGAAGCTGGACGACAAGTCGCTGCCCAAGGTCGAGGACAAGGGCGCCGGCAAGGAGCCCAAGGTGACGGTCCCGGACGCGGACGCGCCCAAGAAGCTCCAGGCCAAGACCCTCGTCGCGGGCAACGGGCCCGCGCTGGCCAAGGGCGACGAGGCGGTCGTCAACTACACCGGCAAGATCTGGAAGTCCGGCGACAAGTTCGACTCCAGCTGGGACAACAAGCAGCCCGCGACGTTCCCGATCGGCATGGGGCAGACCATTCCCGGCTTCGACAAGGGGCTCACCGGCGCGAAGGTCGGCAGCCGCGTGCTGCTCGTCCTGCCTCCGGACGAGGGCTACGGCAAGAAGGGCAGCCCGCCGAAGATCAAGGGAGACGACACCCTGGTCTTCGTGGTGGACATCCTCGCGAAGGTCTACAAGTGACCTGACCCAGGCGCGGCCGTGCGCGAGAGCGGCGGGGCACCCGGTCGGGTCCCCGCCGCTCGGCTTTTCACGAAAGGCCGCACGCTGCGACATCCGTCACGACAACCGGCGAGGCGGATTGCCCGTCCTCCTTTGGGAGAGCGCGGATGCGCATTGGCGGCCGACGCACGGATTCCCTCAGGTATCGTCTGTAACGCAATAAACACGGGGGGCTTGTGAGCGACAGCGAGAAGATCCCGGAGCGCCAGGAACGCTCCGGGACGGGCCAGGCGGACCGGCGCGAAAGCGAGGCCGGGGCACCGGCCGGCACGGACGGTCCCGCGACCGCCACGCTGACCGCGGACACCGAAGCCGCCACCGGAGAAACCGCCGGTGACGCCGAATTCGTCGACGAGGGCGACATATCTCGAAACGGCGATAAGGAGCCCGAAGAGGCCGCCGGCACGAGCGGGGGACCCGATTCGCCCTCCGCCGATAACGCCACGGCCTCCGCCGATTCCGGCCCCGGCGCCGACGAACCCGCCACCGAGGCGCCGACCGCCCCCGCGGAGGCCGCCCCCGAGAACGACGCCGCCGCGTCCGACCAGGCCACCGCGTCCGACGTGATCGCGACGCCCGGCGAGACGCCCACGTCCCACGAGCCCACCGCGTCCGCCGAAGTCGCGCCCGGCGAGGCGACCGCGCCCGACGAGGCCAGCGCGCCCGCCGAGGGCGCGCCCGGCGAGGTGGCCGCGCCCGGCGAGGTGGCCGCGTCTGGTGACGGTGGCGCGGCGGGTGGGGCGGCCGCGTCCGATGAGGCGGTTGTGACCGGTGATGTCTCCGCGTCTGGTGATGCCACCGCGGTTGATGGTGTCGATGGGGCCGTCACCGGAGATACCAAGAGCATGGCCGCCGCCTCGAAGCGCGACTCGACCCCGCGCGGCTCCCAGGCCGGGGGCCCGCCGCCCGGGTCCGGACCCGGGCGCGGCAAGGGCGGCGGGGGCAAGGGGCCCGGCAAGCCGCGCAGCCGCAGGTCGCGGTTCCTGCGCCGTGCGCTGTTCCTCATCCTCGGCTTCATCGGGTTCTGCATCGCCGCGTTCGGCGTCGCCTACCTGTTCACGCCGGTGCCGTCGGCGCAGGAGCAGGCGATCGCGCAGGGGCCGACGTTCTACTACTCCGACGGCAAGACGCAGATCGCCAAGACCGGGATGAACCGGGACGCGGTCAAGCTCGACAGGATCCCCGAGAGCACCCGGGCCGCGGTGATCGCCGCGGAGAACCGCAGCTTCTACGACGACCCCGGGGTGTCGGTCCAGGGCACGGCGCGGGCGCTGTGGTCCACCGCCACCGGCAAGCAGCTGCAGGGCGGCTCGACGATCACGCAGCAGATGGTCCGCAACTACTACGGCGGCATCGGCAAGGACCGCTCGGTCACCCGCAAGCTCAAGGAGATCATGGTCTCCTTGAAGGTGGGCCGGGAGAAGGACAAGGACTGGATCCTCGAGCAGTACCTCAACACCATCTACTTCGGCCGCGACGCCTACGGCGTGCAGGCGGCCGCGCACGCCTACTACGACAAGGACGTCTCGAAGCTGACGCCGGCGGAGGGCGCCTACCTCGCCGCCGCGATCCAGCAGCCGAGCAACTTCGCCGACCCGACCGGCCCCCGCCGCGCCTACTCCGAGCAGCGCTGGCGCGCGATCCTCGGCAACATGGTCCGGGACGGAGCGCTCACCCAGTCCGAGGCGGCCTCGCTGACCTTCCCGGCCCCCGGCAAGGAGAAGATCACCGACGTCCTCAAGGGCCAGCGCGGCTACATGGTGAACGTGGCCAAGAAGGAGCTCACCGAGCGCCGCGGCTACAGCGAGGACGAGATCAACCGCAGCGGGCTGAAGATCACCACGACGTTCGACAAGCGGCTGATGGACGCGATGAAGCAGGCCGTCGCGAACAACGCCCCGAACGGGATGAGCAAGAAGATCCGCACCGGCGTGGTGTCGGTCGACCCGAAGACCGGGCAGGTGGTCGCCTTCTACGGTGGCCGCGGCTACCTGGAGGAGGCGCTGAGCAGCGCCTTCGGCGACTGGGCGCAGGCCGGGTCGGGGTTCAAGCCGATCGCGCTGGCGGCCGCGCTGGACGACGGGAAGACGCTGTCCACCAGTTACGACGGCAGCTCCCCGCAGTACTTCCACGGCGCGTCCATCCACAACGACAGCAACGAGAACTTCGGGACGGTCAACCTCGTGACCGCCACCGAGCACTCGATCAACACGGCCTACGTCAACCTCGGCCAGGACATCGGCAACAAGAAGATCGCCGCGATGGCCGAGAAGATGGGCATCCCGGCGGCGCGGATGAATCCCGAGCAGCGGGACGCCGCCACGTTCCCGCTCGGCATCGTGTCGCTGCACCCCGTCGAGCAGGCCAGCGTGTACTCGACGTTCGCCTCCGAGGGCGTGCACCGGACGCCGTTCGTGGTGAAGTCGGTCACCGACAACGAGAACCACAAGCGCACGTTCACCGAGAAGGGCGAGCGGGCGTTCAGCCAGCAGGTCGCCCGCGACGCCACCTACGCCCTGCAGAAGGTCGTGCAGGGCGGCACCGGCACCGGCGCGCAGCTGCCCGACGGCCGCGACGTCGCCGGGAAGACGGGCACCACCGACGAGGGCCGCGCGATCTGGTTCAACGGGTTCATCCCGCAGATGGCGACGACGGTCGCGATGTTCCGCAGCGACGGCAAGCCGCTGAACATCCCCGGGTACGGCGCGTACGGCGGGCAGCTCCCGGCCCAGATCTGGCGCTCGTACATGGCGGACGCGGTGAACATCAAGGGCTACGAGCCCGACTCGTTCGGGGAGCCGTCGATGACCCCCGGCAGCGGCTGGGGCGGCCCGACGCAGGACACTCCCCCGAGCGGCCCGCAGCCGCCGGACACGCGCGGCCCGGTCCGGCCGCCGCCGTCCACGGAGCAGCCCGACCTTCCGACGCCCCCCACCGACCTGCCGACCATCATCCCGCCGCAGGATCCCGGCGGGGGCGACCCCGGTGGCGGACCGGGCGGCGATCCGGGCGGCGGACCGGGCGGCGACCCCAACGGCGGAACCGGCGGCGGACCGCTGGGCGGGACCGGCGGGTAGCCGCCCCCGCGGCCCCTCAGTCGCAGGCCTTGCCGATGACGGCCGGCGTCTCCCTGATCACGCTGTCGAGCCGGGAGACGTCGCCGTCGCCGACCCCAGGCGCGGCCTCGCGGAGCCTGCCCGCCTCCGCCTTCAGCGCCTTGCCCAGGTCGGCGTCGTCGGCCTGCTTCGCGAGCCCGTCGACGCGTCCGGCGAGCTGCTCGGTGGCCTGCCGCCACTGCGCGGGCTCGGCCGCCGGAACGCTCCGCACCTGGGTGACGTACTGCTGGAACGCCTTCTTCGTGTCGGTGCACACCTGGGCGGAGTTGCCGCCGCCCAGCGCCCCGCACCCGCTGAGGGCGCCGAGCACCAGCGCGCCGCCGGCCAGCGTCCGAACCACCCGGTACCGCATCGCACCCTCCCCTTGATCCCCGTTCGACTCCGCATATACTTCCGCATGAGGTCATGAGCGCCAGCGCGAAGCCCCGGCTTGCTGGCCGGCAACCCTTCGTCCGCGATGGGGTGCCCCGGGTGAGGACCTGGCCGGACGCGCACCGCGTTCCGGCAAGCGCGGATCCCGGCCGGCATCCCGGGGTCCCTGACCCCGGAAGGTCCAGGCATGCCCACGCTGCTCGCCCGCTCCCCCATCACGCCTGCTGTGACGCGCCCGGAGGGGGTCCGGGTTCGCCCGATTCCCCGCGTCATCGGAGCGGACGTCCCGGTCCCGGTGCGGGACGGCCGCCGCGTCCCCTACGCCAACTTCGACTACGCGGCCAGCGCGCCCTGTCTGGAGGCGGTGCACGAGGCCGTCGCCCGCGCGCTGCCGTACTACAGCAGCGTGCACCGCGGCGCGGGGTACGCGTCGCAGGTCACGACGTCCGCCTACGAGGACGCGCGGGAGACCGTGCGGTCGTTCCTCGGCGCGTGGCGGCGCGCGGCCGTGATCTTCACGCGCAACACCACCGACTCGATGAACCTGCTCGCGCACGCCGTCCCGGCCGGGACGAGCGTCGTCGTCTTCGAGAGCGAGCACCACGCGTCGCTGCTGCCGTGGAAGCGCGCCGTGCGCCTCCCGGCGCCCGCCACCCCGGCCGAGGCGCTGTCGGCCGCCGACCGCGCGCTGCGCGCGTGCCCGATCGGGTCGCGGCTGCTCGTCGTCACCGCCGCGTCCAACGTCACCGGCGAGCTGTGGCCGATCGAGGAGCTCGCGCACGTCGCGCACCGCAACGGCGCCCGCATCGCGGTCGACGCGGCGCAGCTCGTCCCGCACCGCCCCCTGGACATGACCGCGCTCGGCCTCGACTACGTCGCGTTCTCGGGGCACAAGCTGTACGCGCCGTTCGGTGCGGGCGTGCTCGCCGGGCGCGCCGACTGGCTGCGCGCCGCCGAGCCCTACCTCAGGGGCGGTGGCGCCAGCGCCTCGGTCGGGGAGACGACCCGGTGGGCGCCCTCCGCTGAGCAGCGGCACGAGGCGGGCTCCCCGAACGTCCTCGGCGCCCTCGCGCTGGCCGCCGCGTGCGAGACGCTGACCCCGGCCTGGGACGACCTGGTCGTCCGGGAGGAGGCGCTGGTGGAACGGCTGCGGTCGGGACTCGCGGCGCTCCCCCACGTCAGGGAGCTGACGCTGTGGGGCGAGCGGGCGCCGCGCGTCGGGATCGTGTCGTTCACCGTGGACGGCTGGAACGCGCGGGACGTGGCGCTTACGCTGTCCGACGAGCATGGCATCGGCGTCCGCGACGGGAAGTTCTGCGCCCACCCCTTCGTCCGGCACCTGCTGGGCGAGGACCGGAGCGCCGTCCGCGCGAGCATCGGCATCGGGACGGAGGAGGAGCACATCGACCGGCTCCTCGCCGCCCTCGCCGCGTTGACTGCGCGCTGACAGCCTCTGACCTGCGAACTCCCGCGCGCAGTCAGATGATTATGCTCTTTGGTCCTGTTCGCCCATGTAGCGTAGGCAGTCGCGCGGGGACGAGCACGCTAGAAACAGGGGGTGGCGACCGTGGCCGACGCGTGGCGACCCACGTCGGAACTGGAGCACCGACTGCAGGAGACCGTACGGGCCGGCGACCAGGAGAGCTACTTCCGCCTCCTCGGGGACGCCGACCTCGTCGTTCCCGTCCCGCCCGACCTGGTGGACGGCGTCCTCGCGGGGGAGGCGCAGCCGTCGTGGCCCACCCAGGAGGAGGACGGCCGGATCCACGTCCTGGCCTACACGTCGGCGGCGGCGATGCGGGCGTGCCTCGGGCCGTCCTACCAGCACTTCATGACGGTGCGGTTCGGCGACATCGCCGAGACCTGGCCGGACGACCGCTGGTGGCTCGCCGTCGACGTTCCCGCGCGCGGCGTCCCCGCCGCGCTGCCGATCGAGGCGCGGCTGCCGTCCTGGTTCGTCCGGCAGGTCGCCGACGGCGACGGCCGCCCCCCGCAGGTCGGCCGCGCGTCCCCGCCGTGGGAGGAGCTGCGCGACCAGCACCGCGAGCTGCCCCGCGAGGCGCCGCGCCCGGAGTTCCAGCCGGCCAACGACGTCGAGCGCGAGCTGCTGCGGGCCGCCGCGAACAACGACCACGACCTGTTCCTGCAGACGCTGGCGGCCACCGACGTGCTGCTGCCCGTCCCGGACGACATGGACTTCTCGCTCCGTCCGGGCCGTCCCGGCTTCCCGTGGCAGACCCGTGAGGTCGACGGCTCCACCGTCGTCCCGGTCTTCACCTCGCCGGAGCGGCTGGCCGAGGCGTCCGGGCCCGGCACCGAGCACATCGCGCTGCCGTTCACCGTGGTGCTGCGCTACTGGCCGGACCCCGACTGGCTCCTCGCCATCAACTCCGGCTCGCCCGCGGGCGGCACCGTCCTCGCGCAGCAGCTCCCCGGCCTCGCCACCTGGGCCGACCAGCGCGCCGCCCAGCGGATGACGGACCGCTTCGAGCCCCAGAACGACATCGAGCAGCGCCTCTTCGACGCGGCCCGCCGCCGCGACACCGAGACCTTCTTCAAGATCATTCTCGGCGCCCAGGTGCTCGTCCCCGTGGACGCCGAGACCCCGTGGGGCATCGTCCCCGGTGACCCCGACTTCCCGTGGCGCCCCGTCCGCGTCCACGGCCGGACGTCGATCCAGATCTTCACGTCGCTGAGGTGGATGAACGAGGCGATCGGCACGTCGCGCTTCATCATGCCGAGCCTGCTGGAGATGGTCACCGCCTGGCCGGACGCCTCGTGGACGCTCGTCCTCAACCCGGGCACGCCCATCGACGCGTCCATGCCGGGCGAGCAGGTCCGCACCCTCAGCGGCCCGCCCGCTCCCCCGTCCGCCGCGACGCCGCCGCCCCCGGCCGCGCCCTCGGTGCCGGTCGCCCCCGCCGTCCCGGCCGACCCCGCCGCGTCCGGCCCGGGCCGCCACGCGGGCCCGCCCGTGCCGGACGAGCCCGCCGTCCCCGCGCCCGTGGAACCGGGCCGCCACCACGCCGGAGCGCCCGGCGGCCCCGCGCAGCCCGGCCTTCCCGAAGCCGTGCCCCCGGCCCCCGCGCACTTCGGCGAGGCGCCCGCTCCCCGCCCGGCCGACGAACCCCGCGCTCCCCTGCCCGGCGTTCCGGGAGAAGCGGCCCGCCGCCTCGCGGACCCGTCCAGCACCGCCGTCGACCCGGGCCACATGCCCGGCCTTGAGCCAGCGGCCGCGCCCAGCCCGTCCGGCGAGGTCGCGGAGCCGGACCCCCCGGGCCCCGGACCGGCCGTGCCGGAAGACGCGGGCGCCCCTCTCGGAGACGCGCGCGGAACGACCAGCCCCACCGGCGGCTTCGCGGAGCCCGGCCTCCCGCCACCCGCGTCCCAGAACACCGGTCCCCTCAGTGCCGCGCCAGGTGACGCCGGCACCCCCACCCCGCCTGGCGGCACAGCAGAGCCGGGCGTTCCCGGGCCCGCGCCTGAGAACAGCGGGCCCCTCGACGCCAAGCCCGGCCTGCCAGACGACGCGGGCCGTCCCTACACGGCCGCACCGAGCACAACCCCTTCCGACACGTCCGGCGGCGTCCCGGAGCCGAGCCTTCCGGAAACCTCCTCCCAGAACCCCGCGACGCCAGGGAACGGACCGGGCGCGCCTAACCCGTCCGGCGGGGCCGTAGAGCCTGGTCTCCCCAGAGTCGTGTCTCAGAGCACCGAACCGCTCAGCACCGGATCGGGCGCGCCAGACGACGCCGGCCGTCCCCACACGGACGCGCCTGCCCCTGGCGCGACCACCCCGTCCGGCGGGGGTGCAGAGCCAGGGCTTCCCGGGGTCGTGTCTCAGAACATCGAGCAGCCGAACAGCGGACCAGGTGCGCCGGACGATGTGAGCCCCCACCCCGGCGCGGCCAATCCGATCGATGGCCCCCCGACAAGGGGCCCAGGCTCGGACGCGCCCGCCGTCACGCCGCACACCGCCGCTCCTCAGGGCACCGGGCCTTTCGGTGCCGCGCCCGGCTTTCCCGGCGACGCGGGCGTGCCCGGGGCGGCGGGTTCCGGCGTGGAGCCGGCCCTTCCCGGTGCCGGGATTCCTGGCACTGAACCGCCGAACACCGGGACAGACGCGCCCGGCGTGCCGTCGAACCCGCCGGTTCCCGGGCCTGTGCCTCGGGGCACCGAATCTCTCGGGGCCGCGCCGGGTCGAGATGACGCGGGCCGTCCCTACGCGGCCGCGCCTGAGACGGCCGCCGAGCCAGGAGACAAGGTCGGGGACGCCGCCGTCCCCAACGTGCCGGAAGGCACCGACCGTCGCGTCGCGGGGCCCGTCACGCCTCGCGGGGCGGGGTCGCCCGCTGACCAGGGCGAGTCCTCGCCGACCAGCGGCGCCGTGGAAACCGGCCCCGCCGGTGTCGGTGCCACGCCCGGCACCCCGGGGGAAGCGGAACCTCACCGCGCGGGCACGCCGACCCCACCGCCGGGCGGCCTCGCGGCGGTCCCTCAGGACGCTGCACACCCTGGCCAGGCGGAGGCAGGCGGGGGCGAGGACGGCGCGCCCGCCGGAGAGCGGGGGGCGGGACGGTCGCTGCACGCCGTCGAGGAACCGGAGCCCGCGTTCGAGCCGGGGAACCGGATCGACCAGGAGCTCTACGAGGCGGCTTCCGGCGGCGACTCCGACGCGTTCCTGCGGGTGCTGCTGAACGCGAACGTGCTCGTGCCGATCCCCGATGACGCGCCGCTTGAGGTGACGCCCGTCCAGCGGGAGTTCCGGTGGGACGCGGCGCTGCGGGACGCGGTGTCCGTCCAGGTGTTCACGTCGATGGTCCGGTTGCGGGAGGTTCTGCCGCAGTCCCGGTTCGTGTACGCCGACTTCAGGGAGCTGATCGGCGCGTGGCCCCGGGAGGACTGGGCCATGGTGCTCAACCCGGGGACCCACATCGGGGCGTCGCTGCACGGCGACCAGGTGCGGTCGCTCAGCGAGTGGGCGGTGCGGGTCGGGCTCGTGCAGGCGCGGCCGGAGGTTCCGCTGCCGCCGCCGCGGCGGGAGCCGGTGCCGCAGGCGCCCACCGACCCCGAGGACCGCGTCTCGTCGCCGGCCATCATGCAGAAGGTCGTCCCGCACAGTCACGTCTCCTGGTACCTGGAGCAGGGGTACGACCGCGTCGGCGGCTTCGTCCACTCCACGAACGACGTGGCCGAGTTGCAGACGCCCTCCCAGCTCTACGAGGCGCTGGGGCTGCTGTTCCCCGACTCCTCGTTCTCCCTCGACGACGAGGGCGTGTACGTCATCCGGTGGCCGGCGTACTGCCCCGACCTGTACCGCGTCCCGTTCGGCGGGCGCGACGAGGAGGAGATGGCGTCCTGGGGCGAGTCCGGCTGGGTCATCGAGCGGCCGCCGTTCACGGGGAGCGGCTTCGCGCCGGGAAGCGCCGGGTCGATCCGCGAGTACAAGGTGACCAGCGTCCGGCTGCCGTACGGAGCGGAGATGTACTACATCGGCAGGGACCGGTCGGAGCGGTTCATCGCGATGTACGACCCGGACCGGCTCGCCTGGCTGCGGCCGGACGCCGGCGCCGAGGCGTGGGACGGACGGACGGAGGCCGCGCAGTGATCCGGGACGGGTACGTCGCGCGGTGGCTCGGCCGCGACTTCGAGGCCGCGCCGGGCGCCGACGGCGAGATCAGGCTGTACGCGCCCGGGCCGACGGACGGGTTCGAGGAGCTGCGCCCGGGGCGCTTCCGCCGCATCGTCCCCGCGTCCGAGGTCGAGGAGCTCCGCTACGTCCGGACGACGTGCCGCTGGCGCGGCGAGCGCTTCGTCATCGTCGGGGAGCACGAGACGTGGCTGCGGGTCGAGTACGCGGGCGGGCGGGCCCCGGTCGCCGAGAGCCTCGGGCTCGACCGCGTCGACCAGGGCATCTGGCAGGCCTGGGCGCCCGGGTCGGAGATCGAGGACGTCCGGGAGGAGTTCGTCTGACCGGGCGGGGTTGATTTGCCCCTTGGATCCGTGTTCGCATGTGTGCCGAGGCGATCCCTCGGACGGAAGCGCTCAACGGCGACGCGACGGAGGTGCGGCGGCAGTGATCTGCCGAGCGACGGTGAAACCGATCTTTGTTGGGCTCGGCACGGCGGCCATCCTCGCCGCCGGCGGCGCGTCCGCCGTGGCCGACGAGACGCCCTCCCCCTCAGGGTCGGATCCCGCGTCCCCCGCGACCGGCAAGCTCACGGTGGACGTCGCCTCCACGGCGGCCAGGCTGGACCCGGGCGGCTCGCTCGACATCACGACGACGGTCACCGCCGTCGGCGGCGACGTGGCGAACATCAAGGTCACCAACATCACGGCGACCCTCAAGGGCACGGCGGTGACCGGTGACTGCGGCGCGCCGTTCGAGTCGGCGGGGTGCACCGTCGGCGACCTCGCCGCCGGGAAGAGCGGCACGCCCGTCACATCGCATGTGACGGTCCCGAAGGAGGGGCCGAAGGAGACGGCGGTCTACACGATCATCGTGACCGTCGACGCGACCGACCTCGCCCCGGTCGCCGGGACCACGACGTTCAAGTACGTCGTCCCGTCCAAGCCGCCGCCCACGAAGACGCCGACCCCGACCCCCTCGAAGACGCCCACGAAGTCGCCGTCGCGCAAACCCACGAAGCCGTCGCCCACGCCCTCGCACTCCACGTCCTCCAGGACGTCGCACGGCGGGTCCGGCAGTGGAAGCGGCTCCTCGGGGAGCGGGAACGGCACGGGAACGAACGGGTCCGTGCAGACGTCGCCCAACGCGTCGTTCGAGCCGCAGAACCCGCAGGTGGCGTTGCCGTCCATCCAGGCGCCCAACCCGTCCGTCGCGCCGAGCCCGGCGCCCGGGGCGGAGACGCCGCAGAGCCGCCTCCAGGGCAACCAGGCGCCCGTCGCGCAGGATCTGACGTTCGAGCGGATGGCCAGCACGCAGATCGCCTGGCTGGCGGCGCTGATGGTGGCGTTCTCGCTGCTGCTGACGCAGCTGCGCCTCGGCCGCCGCCGCGCGCCGGTGGGGGCTCCGCGGCGGCCCCGGGGAACGCACCGCCGACCGCGGGGCGGCATGTTCGGCCGCTGATCTCCGCCGCGCGCGCCCTTCACCCGGGCGATCAGCGCAGCTCACGCGCTGGTCACGCTTTCGACGAGTGGCTCGCGTTCGTTGGAGGCATGCCCCGAGGAACTCGACCGCCGGCACCCCGCACCCCATCGGGCTCCAGAAACGGCGGATTCTCGAATGAGAATCTCACAAACGCCTTTCCGGGGCGCGGAGAACGGGACCGGAAATACTCACGCACGGCGACGCCAAGGGTCCGAGCCTATGCGAACCGTCTCCCGGCGAAACCGATGAATGACGTCGGGAACCGCGTAGGCCGTGAGGCGGTCCGGCACCGGCGGGCCCGTTCCAAGGCAAGCGAATACCCCTGTTCACGCAGCGCGCCTTGACGATCGTCGGCGGGCGGGCGGCGCGTCCGGCGAAACGGCGGCGACCGCGCGCCGTTCCTTCGGCAATCAGGGGCCCGGCCCGGCAACTCGCCGGACGGAAGCGGTTTGAGGCTCCCGGGAATGGTTACTTTCCCGGAGCGGCTGTTCCTTGCCAGCGCCCTTGCTGCCCCCGGAAGAGGTGACCGGTAATGGAAATTCGGACAAACGGTGACGTACCGAACCAGGACGAGATCGTTGAGCTGCGCGCCCGAGCGGAGGCCGGCGACCGGAACGCGGCCGGACGCCTCGGCGAGCTCCTGGCGAAGCACGGCGACCTGGCAGCCGCTCTGGACGTGTGGGCCCGCGCCTACGGCGACGCCGCGCCGACGACGAGGCGGCTGGCCGAACTGCTGGCCGACCGCGGCGACCTGAGGGCCGCCGTGGAGGTGTGGCAGTTCTCCGACCCGGTCCGGCAGAACCCGTCCGGCCTCCACGAGGAGTTCATGGCGGGCCTCGACATCGAGGAGCGCGTCGACTGGGACGACGACCCGGAGGACTGGGCGTTCATGGAAAGGGAGCGGCTGGCCCGGCTCCTGGCCGACCGGGACGACGAGGCCGCCGTCGCGTAGCGCCGGCGCGGCGCCCCTCCCCGCCAGGAGGCGCCCTCCGCGCGAGGGCACGGCGGGCGAGCGGCGGCCGCGGCGGCGTCGAGACGCTCGACCCCGCTCAGATTGGCCGGAATTCCATTTATGGATGTCCTCATTTTCGGCCGCACGGCACATCCCCGGGACCAGGTTGGACATTGTCCAAATTGACCGTCCGGACGATACTCGCCGCGAGAGCGGAAGGGTGCCGAGCCAAAGGGCGAGAAGAAGTCGATCTTGGGCTGTAATGTCGTCCTGCTGTTCGGCCTTCGTTGGAAACGCGCTGCCGGCCAGGTGGCGGCGTCTCCGGCAAGACCCCCCATCGAGGACGAGGAATGCACCGTTGAATCGACGTTCCAGGTCGGCCATGGTCGCAGCGACCACCCTGCTCGCCTTCGCCTTCGCGGCCCCGGCCGCGTCAGCGGACGGAACCGATCCCGCCGCGGTGGTGCCGGTGTCGGGCACCAGCGCCCTGCCGCAGGGATGCGGGCTGCCCGAGGGCGACGGCTATGTCCTGAACCCGAACACCGAGGTCCAGCCCATGGTGGCGCGGGACCCGAAGCGGCCGTGGCGTCTCGTCACGGTGTACCAGCAGGACAGGTGGAACCGGTACGGCGGTAACGGGACCGGCACCGCCGTGTCCGACGACTACGGCGCGACCTGGCGCCGGTCGGCGAACCAGCCCGCGTTCTCCCGGTGCGACGGCGGTACCGCCGCCAACGGCGGGGACTACGACGTCACGACGGACCACTGGGTCACGATGACGCCGTCCGGCGCGGCGGTGGCCGCGTCGTTCTCGCTTTCGCGCACCGGCGAGGTGACGGCGATCCTGGTCTCGCGGTCCGGTGACGGCGGCGACCACTGGGGCGCCCCGGTGACCCTGCAGCGCGACGACGACGCGCGGTTCTTCAACGACCGCCCGGCGATCACCGCCGACCCGTACCACCCGGGCACGGTCTACGCGGTGTGGGACCGGGTCGACACCCAGCCGAGCGGCGCCTGGGTGCAGCCGGTCTACATGGCGAAGTCGACCGACGACGGGCGCACCTGGACCACGAAGAAGGTGTACGACTTCCCGGCCAACAGCGGTGTCATCGGTACCGAGCTGGTGCCGATGGCCGACGGGACGCTGCTGATCGGCATGCACCACGAGACCGACACCGCCGCGGCCACCCAGGTCATCCGCTCGACCGACGGCGGCGCCACGTGGTCCGCGCCGACGCTGAACGTGGCGGCGCCGATGGCGGTGGGCACCCGGATCCCCGACCCGGACGACTCGGGTGACCCGGTGCGCAACGCCACGCTCCCGCTGCTGGCGGCCCGTCCGGGCAGCAAGGTGGTGAACGCGGTCTGGCCGAGCCAGGACGCCGACGGCACCTTCCACGTCGCGTACGCGCGGTCCGCGGACAACGGGAAGACCTGGTCCGCCCCGGTCCGGGTGGACAAGACGCCCACCGGCTCCGCCGCGGTGCCGGCGATCGCCGTGTCCCCCGGCGGCACCGTGGCGATCACCTACTACGACTTCCGGAACAACACGTCCGCCGCCACCCTCCCCACCGACTTCTGGGCCGTGACCTGCGCGGACGACTGCACGAAGCCCGCGTCGTGGCGCGAGCGGCACATCGAGGGCCCGTTCGACGCGCGCACGGTGCCGGCGACGAGCTCCGGCCGGATGCTCGGTGACTACACCGGCCTGGTCTCGACCGGCTCGTCCTTCGTGGCCGTCTACGGCGTGGCCACCGGCCAGGCCGCCAACCCGGTGGACATCCACAGCGCGACCTTCTACAACTGACCGGCCTGATGCGGCCCTCCTGCGCTGGAAGCGCAGGAGGGCCGCACCCTTTCCGGCCTTCGGACGGCCCCGCTACCGCATCAGGGTGTGGCAGGCGATCGCGGCGGCCGCGGTGACGTTCAGGGAGTCGACGCCCGCGGACATGGCGTCCCCGCTCATGGGGATGCACACCGGCTCGTCGGCCTCGTCCAGCCAGTGGGACGAGAGGCCGTCGCCCTCCGAACCGAGCAACAGGGCCACGCGGTCGCCCATGGACGCCTTCTCTATGGGCGTGGCGGTCTGGTCGGGGGTCAGGGCCAGCAGGGTGAAGCCGGCGGCGCGCAGCCTGCCGAGGTCGTCGTGCCAGTTGGCCATGCGGGCGTAGGGGATCGCGAAGACCGCGCCCATGGACACCTTCACCGCCCGGCGGTAGAGGGGATCGGCGCACCTCGGCGACAGGACGACCGCGTCGATGCCCAGGGCGGCGGCGCACCTGAAGATGGAGCCCACGTTCGCGTGGTCGACGAGGTCCTCCAGGACGAGGACGCGCCGCGGCGGCCGAGCGTGCGGCGCGGGGACGTCGGCGCGGTCGACGACCTCCTCGGGGACGGCGGCGCGGCGGGCCGGGGCGAGGACGGCGTCGACGGACGGCAGGGGAAGGCGCTCCAGCGAGGCCAGGGCGCCGCGGTGCACCTGGAAGCCCGTGAGGGACTCCATGGTGGCGTCGTCGACCAGGTAGGCGGGGGCGTCCACGCCGTCCAGCAGGTCGGCCAGCGGTTCGGCCCAGCGCCGGGCCATCAGCAGCGACCGGACGGGGTATCCGGCGCCGACCGCGCGGCGGATCACCTTCTCGCCCTCGGCGACGAACAGGCCGTGCTCGGCCTCCAGGCTCTTGCGGAGGTTGACGTCGCGGAGGCGGACGTAGTCCGCGAGGCGCGGGTCGGCGGGGTCGGAGACGGGGATCAGGCTGGCCATTCCCCAAGTCTGCCGCCGGGCGGGCGGTGCCCCGGCTGCGCGGCGGCCGGATCCGGCCGCGGAAGGGGACTGAATCAGGTTCTAGAGAGGGATTCGCGTACGCTCGTACCCCTCCGATCGCTGGGCGCGGCGGCCGTGCGCGCCGCCAGGTTCGTCCGGGCTCACGCTCATGACCTGCGTCATTAGCAGTTTTGAGTCCTTTGTAACCTCTGGGGCGTACTACTACAGTGCCGGGGAACATCGGCCGGTTTCAGGTGAATCGAGGGCAGCCGTGAGCGGACGTCATCGCAATGACTTCCCCGAAGGGACGGGTGAAGGCGGGTACGACCCGTCCACTCCCGTCTTCGGGCCGGCCAATGACGGGTCGTCCGACTGGTTCGGAGGGCGGGAGGGCCAGGGCCCGCCGCTCGCCCAGCCCCCGGCGGGCCCGCAGGGCGCCCCGCCCGGCACGGCGCCGGGCGCGCCCGGCGAGACGCCCGAGTGGTTCACGCCCCGGCAGTCCTCCGAGCAGCCGGTCTACGGCCAGGGCCGGTACGGGGAGGAGCCGAGGACCGCGTCGCCGCAGGGCCCTGCCCCGGCGTCCTCGCCCCTGGCCGGGACGGGTTACAGCGAGTACGACGCCATCGGCGGGTCGGACGGCGGCCAGACCGGATTCTTCGGCGGCTCCGGCGGCTCGGGTGACTCCGGCGGCTACGGCGGCGGTTCCGGTGGTTCGGGCGGTTCCGGTGGTTCGGGCGGCTACGGCGGCGGTTCGGGCGGCTACGAGTACGGGCGCCGCAGGCGCAAACGCAGCGCGACCGCGCTGATCGGGCCCATGGCCGGCGCCGTGGGCCTGGCGCTGCTGCTCGGCGTGGGCGTCTACGCGTTCGCCGAGAGCGGCGGCGGCTGCTCCGGCGACGGCGCGATGGACCTGTCCGTGGCGGTCGCGCCCGACATCGCGCCCGTGGTGGAGAAGGCCGCCGGACGGTTCAACGACGGCAAGCACAAGGTCGACGGCAAGTGCGTCAGGGCGACCGTGAAGAGGACCGAGCCCTTCTCGGTGACGACGCTGCTGTCCGGGCAGGCCGTGGCGAACGACCGGCCGGACGTGTGGATCCCCGACTCGTCCCTCTGGATCTCGCTGGCGCGGACCGAGGGCGACAACGGCGACAAGAGCGGCGTCGTTTCCACCAAGACCTCCCTCGCGACGAGCCCGATCGTGGTCGGGCTGCCGCGGACGCTCGCGGTGGAGCTGAAGAAGCAGGGCATCACCGCCAGCCCGTCGTGGGACAACCTGCTGAAGGCCGCGGGCGGCGTCGCGGGCGGGGCCGTCACCAAGAACCAGATGATCCCGGCGGGCTCGGTGCGGCTCGTCGTGCCCGACCCGATGCGCAACGCCGCGGGCATGGGCTCGCTGATGGTCACGAGCACGCTGCTGGCGAACGACCCGAACCGGGACTCGATCTTCACCGGCATCGTGCGGACCGTCCGGGAGAGCACCGTCCCGAACGTCAAGGCGGAGTTCGAGCACTTCCGCAAGGACCGCACCGGCAAGCAGCCGATCTCGCTGTCGTCGGAGCAGGCCCTCTACTCCTACAACCGGAGCAGGCCCGCCGAGCCCGCGGTCGCGCTGTACCCGATCGAGGGCACGCTGTCGATGGACTACCCGTTCACCGTCACCGCCAAGGGCGACTCCCAGCGCAAGGCCGCCCGCCTGCTCGAACAGGCGATGCGGACCGAGGCGACCCGCAGGGACGTCCTCGACGCCGGCTTCCGGGCGACGGACGGCAAGGCTCCGCCCGGGTTCGGCGAGGCGGCCGGCGTCAGCCCCGCCCGGCCGCGGCAGCTGCCCGCGCCCAAGAGCGAGGACGTCGCGAAGGTCATGCAGGCGTGGTCGAAGCTGTCGCTCGGCCTGCGGATGCTGACGCTGATCGACGTGTCCGGCTCGATGGCCGAGAAGGTCGGGCCGAACGTCAACCGCCTCCAGGCCATCGCGCAGGTCTCGCAGGGCGGGCTCAGCATGATGTCCAACGACACCGAGCTCGGCCAGTGGCTGTTCTCGACGAACATGGACGGCAAGACCCCCTACAAGGAGACGGTGCCGGTCGGCGCCCTGGGCGATCGGATCGGGTCCAACACGCGGCGCGGCCTCGTGCTGTCCACGCTCAACCAGATGAAGCCGAAGCCGGACGGCGACACCGGCCTGTACCGGACGATGCTGGCCGCGTACAAGAGCATGAACGACTCCTACAAGCCGGAGTTCGGCAACTCGATCCTGCTGCTCACCGACGGGAAGAACGACGACCCGGACGGCCCCTCGCTGCAGGAGACGCTGAAGCAGCTCAAGGACATGCAGGACCCGAACAAGCCGATCCAGGTGAACATGATCGGGTTCGGCAAGGGCGTGGACCGGGGCGAGCTGGAGCAGATCGCCACGGCGACGAACGGCAACGTGCAGATCGCCATGACGCCCGGCGAGATCTCCAAGATCTTCCTGAAGATGCTGTCCCGCCGGATCCAGTGACCACCAATCGGTGATCTTCCGGATGCGCCAGGTAGTTCTTGATTTTTCCCTGAAATCCATGTCAACCGGGCGCCGGATTCGGCCGTCAATCTATGTGGAGGCCCGACGGGGAGCGGGGCCGTCGGGCCTCCGACCTCTTCCCCTCCCTGGCCCGTGACCGGGAGGCGGCCGCCGGTCGGACGACCGAACCGGGGCCGGGAGAGCGCACCGCTCCCTCTGAGATTTTCCAGCCTCGTCCCCGGCGTCCCTGACGTCCCGGACGAGGATTCCGAGCAAGCCCGCGGGAGGACTTCGTGTCCGGTTGGCCCAGTCTCGACCGCGCTGACGACGAGCGCCTGGCGCGGACGCTGGCGGCAGGCGATCCGAGCGCCCTCATCCAGGTCATGGACCGTTACGCGGCCCGCCTGTACGACTACTGCCACGCACTGCTGCGCGACCAGGACCAGGCGGCCGGCGCGCTCCACGACGCGCTCATCGCCGCCTACGCGCACGTGTCCGTCCTCCGCGAACCCGAGAGCTTCCGCGGCTGGCTGTACGCGCTCGTCCGCAACGAGTGCATGCGGCGGCTGCGCGACCCGGACCGTCCCGCGCAGCGCCGCGAGGCGCCCGAGGTCGAGGACGGCTTCCTGAACGACGCGGAGCTCGCCCGGCGCCAGGAGGCCCGGCGGCTCGTCCACGCGGCCCTGTCCGGCCTGCGCGGACGCGAGCGCGAGTCGCTCGACCTGCTGCTGCGGCACGGCCTGGACGCCGGGGAGATCGGCGGCGTCCTCGGCATGGACGCGCAGCAGGCCGCGGGGCTGACCGCCGAGGCCCGCGCCCGCCTGGACGACTCCCTCTCCGCCGCCTACATCGCCCGCGCGGGACGCGGCGACTGCCCCGAGGCCGCGGAGATCGTCGACGGCGCCGGATGGCCGCTGCCGCCGCCGGCCGTGCACAGGCTCGTCCAGCACATCGACGCGTGCGGCGTCTGCGGGCCCCGGCGCGACCGCGCCGTCTCGGCGGCGCGGCTCCTGCAGGTGCTGCCGGTCGCGATGATGCCGAACGACCTGCGCGGGCTCGTCATGGCGACCGCCACCGACCCGGCGCTGGCTCCCGACCTCGCCGCCATCGCGCACAGAGCCGAGCCGTTCGACGACTGGGGCTGGCCCTCCATGGTCGAGCAGGAGCCCGTGCGCGCGGCGCCGTCCGGAACCGGCGGCGGGAGCGGGCGCGGGGTGTGGGCCGCGCTGGCGGCGGCGGCCGCCGTCATCGCGGTCGTCGCGGCGGCGTTCTACCTGATGTCGGGCCCGTCCGGCGAGCCGACGGCCGCGCGGAGCCCCTCGGACGGGACGTCGGCGCCCGAGGTCTCGCCGTCCTCCCCGACCGAGTCGCGGGAGCCGTCCGACACCCCGACGCCCACGCGGTCCGCCACCCCGACGCCGACGACCACGTCGCCGACGCCGACCCCGACGAGGACGCGCGAGCCGTCGCGCTCGCCGAAGCCGACCGCGACCCGCACCCAGCCGAGGACCGGGCGGCTGGCGATCGGCTCCTGCACCATCGAGGGCCCGGGCCCGGGCAGCTGCACCATCCTCGTGCGGGCCGTCGGCGGGACGGTGACCTGGTCGGTCACGGGCGCGTCCGGCGGTCTGAGCGCCAGCGGCGGCGGCACGCTGCGCAGCGGCCAGTCCGGCTACGCCCGCGTCAGCGGGACCTGCACTCCGCCCGGCGGCTCGGGCACGGTCAGCTTCTCCAACGGGGACGTGCGCACCGTGACGCTGTCGTGCCAGCCGGAGGACGGGGGCGGCCCCGGCGGCGGCCGGCGGACCAGTTGATCGCAGAAGTGACCCAGATCACTTTCATCGCCGGGAGGCCTCTCCCACATGGCGATACGGCCACGGGGCGTACCGGATTCGTCACTTAAATCCGCTCATAAAGGAGAAATCCCAGCAACTTGGTGGCAAGATCAGGCAACCTGAGTCGGCCGACGCGCGTCGGGGCTCGTCGGGGGCAGATCTGTGAAACCGATTTCGACTGGGAGGGTTCCCGTGGCCGGTGAGCCAGGGGCCGCGCAGAATGACGACCTCAGGCTGGCGGACTCGCTGCGAGCCGGGGACGTCATCGCGCTGACCGAGGTCTACGACACCTACGCGCCGTTCCTCTTCGACTACTGCCACGGCCTGCTGCGCGACCGCGTCGAGGCGTCCGGGGCCCTGCGCAACGTCGTCATCGCCGCCCGCGAGCACGTGGACCGGCTCACCGAGCCG
Source organism: Actinomadura sp. NPDC048021 (assembly GCF_040653135.1). NCBI lineage: Bacteria > Bacillati > Actinomycetota > Actinomycetes > Streptosporangiales > Thermomonosporaceae > Actinomadura > Actinomadura sp. NPDC048021. The sequence continues at coordinate 166,195 of NZ_JBEZJQ010000011.1, read as the reverse complement.
GCGCGGCTGCGCGGCTGGCTCTACGCGATCGCCCGCAAGGAGTGCATGCGGCGCCGCGACAGCCCGAACCGGCACACCGGGCAGGAGGCCCCGGAGGCCGAGGACGAGCTGACGCCCGAGCAGCTCGCCCGCCGCGAGGAGCGCCGGCTGCTCGCGCACAGCGCGCTCGCCGCGCTCAACGGGCGGCAGCGCGAGGCCATCGACCTGTCGGTCCGCCACGAGCTGGACGAGGTGGACCTGTCCGGCATCTTCGGCATGCCGCTGGAGGAGACGCTCGCGCTGGCGCAGCAGGCCCGCGAGGACCTCGCCGCCGCGCTGCACGCGGCCCTCATCGCGCAGAACCACTGGAAGGACTGCCCGAGCGTCGCGGCGCTGACCGAGTCGTGGCCGCTGTCCCCGCAGACGTCGACGGCGCTCGTCCGGCACGTGGAGAACTGCCCGGTGTGCGGGGCGCGGGAGACGCCGCCGCTGCCGCCGGACCGGCTGCTGTCGGTGCTGCCGATCGCGGCGATCCCCGCCGACCTGCGGCTGGACGTGCTGACCGCCGCGACCGCCGAGGACCGCGCCGGGAACCGCCGCGCCATCGCCGCCTGGACCGAGCCGTTCGACGAGTACGGCTGGCCGCTGCCCTACCAGCCGACCGCCCCGCGCGCCCGCGACCGCGCGCCCGGCAAGCGGCGCGCGCCGCTGCTCGCCGCCGTCGCGGTGGGCGTCGGCGTCCTCGTGCTGTTCGGCGGCGGCATGGCGTGGCTCGGCGGCGGGGACGACGGGAAGAACGCGGCGGCGACCCGTCCCGTGACGCCCGGCGGCAGCACCCCGCCCGGCGGTTCCACCGCGCCGGAGCCGATACCGACCGACCCCTCGTCCCCCACGTCGCCGACGGCGTCCCCGTCGAAGTCGCCGTCGAAGTCGCCGTCACCGTCGCCGTCGGCGTCGGAGGCCTCGTCGAAGCCGCCGTCGAGCAGGCCGCCGGCGCCGCCCACCACCAGCGCGCCGAAGCCGCCCAAGCCCGGCACGCTGTCGGTGAGCGGCTGCGACATGGGCAGGAACGACTCCTGCACCGTCACGGTCACCGCCGTGGGCGGCTCCGTGAACTGGCAGGTGACCGGCACGTCCGGGCCCGTCAGCGCGGGCGGCTCCGGCCACCTCGACGCGGGCCAGAGCGGCGGCGTGCGGGTCTCGCGGGCGTCCGGGTTCTGCTGGGGGCGGCAGACCGGCACGGTGATGTTCTCCTCCGGCCGCTCGGCGACGGTCACCTACCGCTGCTGAGCGGGGCGCCCGCCGCCGGGCGGGCGCCTACCAGACCGAGCCCGCGTCGAGCGTGCGGTGGGCGCGGTCCAGCAGCAGCGGCACCCCGCCGCCGATCTGGTCGAAGCCCTCGCCGACCGTCGCGTTCTGCAGGTAGCGGGCGTGGATGCCCTCCAGGATCACCGCGAGCTTGAAGCACGCGAACGCGACGTAGAAGTCGAGGTCGGCGAGGTCGAAACCGGTGAGCTCGGCGTACCGTCCGGCGAACTCGCGGCGCGTGAGGAAGCCGGGCGCGGAGGTGATCGTGGCGCCGACCGGGAGCTGCTCGGCGTCGGCCGCCTCGGCCCAGTAGACGAGCGTCAGCCCGAGGTCGGACAGCGGGTCGCCGAGCGTCGACATCTCCCAGTCGACCACGGCCGCGATCTCCGGGCGCGGCTCCAGCCGGGCGAGCGCGTTGTCGAGCCGGAAGTCGCCGTGCACCAGGCGGGCCGGGGCGTCGGCCGGCAGCCGTTCGGCCAGCCGCGCGACGAGGCGGTCGTACTCGGGCAGGTCACGGGCGTTGCCCGTGGCGCGGACGGCCTCCTGCGAGGAGTCCCACTGCTTGCCCCAGCGCTTGAGCTGGCGCTCCATGTAGCCGCTCGGACGCCCGAAGTCCCCCAACCCGACGGCCCGCACGTCGACCGTGTGGATCGCGGCGAGCGCCTCGGCCAGCGCGTCGCTGAGGCCGCGCGCCTGCTCGGGGGTGATGCCGGCGGCGTCCTCCCGGGTGCGCAGGACGCGTCCCTCGACGAAGTCCATGAGGTAGAAGCGGGCGCCGATGACGTCCTCGTCGTCGCAGAAGGCCAGCGCCGTCGGCACCGGCACCGCCGTCCCGCGGCCGAGCGCCGACAGCACGCGGTACTCGCGGCCCATGTCGTGCGCCGTCGGCAGGACGTGGCCGAGCGGCGGCCGGCGCAGCACGACGCGGCGGCCCCCGTCCAGCGCGATGCCGTACGTGAGGTTCGACCGCCCGCCCGCGATCAGGTCGATCGCGCTGATCCGTCCCGATCCGGGCAGCTCACGGGCCAGCCAGGCCGCCAGCCGGGGGACGTCGATACCGGGCACCCCGGCGGGCAGTTCTGCGTCAACGGTCATGACGCCCTATTAGAACGTGGCTCGGTCAGGGCTGTGAACCCCACCCCCGTACCGCCGTCCGGTCCGTGAGACCCCGGCCACTTCCGGCCGACTTGCGACCGCGTGTAATCCGATCTTCGAGGTCGACGCTGACCTGCGCGAACGCGGCGACCCTCAGCCCCTCTTTCCCCCAGGGTGAGCAAGTCGACCGAACTCCCGGGAGGAAAAAGGTGACACAAGGTGGAATGCTCGGACACGCGGGGTGCCCGTCTGCCGCCACACCTGATCGAACCCGGTTGAGGCGTCGTCAGCCGTCATCCCGCCACGACGCGGCGAGCCGTACCTGCGAGTCTCGCCGGACCAAGAGAAGTAACTGGGACCACTCGGGGGTCAAACCGCCCGATTGGGGGGGGAACGCACCGTGGCAGACGCATGGCTGCCAAGAGCCGGCCGCATGCCGGCACCGAACGACGGCGGAGCGTTGCGGGGAGGTGCTCCCCGCGTCGTCTGGTGCGCCGAGGAGCACGACCCGCACACCGTCTCCGCGCGCTCGGTGGCCGCCGACCTGCTGAAGGAGAACCGCCCGGCCCACCTCGTGTGGCACCCGGGAACCGGTGAGATCGTCCAGCTCCTGCCCATCACCCGCGCGGCCCGGCTGCTCGGCGGCGCGCTCGGGCGGGAGGGCCGCGTCTGCGCGCAGATCATGGTGGTGGGCCAGTCGCGGTCGCCGTTCACCGGCTCGCCGCTCACCGGCGTCGAGGCGATCGTCCAGTGGCTGGACGCGTGGGGCGTCGCGCGCCGCTGGCCCGCCGGCCCCCCGCTGCCGTCGCCGCAGTCGTACCACGCGCAGCGCAGCCGCAAGGACTGGGCCCGCGGCGGGCACTACGGCGCGTCCCAGGTGCCGCTGCTGGACCGTCCCGACCCCGGCGGCATCGACGTCCGGCGCATCACCGGGCCCGACACCCCGGTCGCCCCCGTCCCCAAGCCCCGCCTCCCCGGCGCCCCCGCCGGCCCCCGGCTGGTCACGCCGCGCCCCCGCACGCCCGAGGCCCTCCGTCCGGCGCCGAGCGAGACGCCGGCCGCGCGCCCCGGCCCGCTGCACCCCGCGTCGGAGCCCGTCCCGGTCGGGCCCCTGTCCAACTGACGGCCCTACCCGGCGAGCGTCCGGACGATCTCGCACCCCTTGCGCAGCTCGGCCGGGGTCGCGGCCGAGCCGTAGCCGATCACGAGCCCGGACGCGCCCACGGGGCCCATGTGGTGGCGGTCCAGCGTCTCCACCACGACGCCGCGCCGGGCCGCCTCGTCCACGACCCGCGCGGCCACCGCCTCCGGGACGTCCACCACCAGGTGCAGGCCGGCCGTGTCGCCGCGCAGCGGCAGGCCGTCCAGCGCCTGCACCACCACCTCGCGGCGCCGCGCGTACTCCCCGCGCATCCGGCGGACGTACCTGTCCAGGTCACCCCGTTCCAGGAGGAGCCTCAGCGCGTCCTGCGGCACCACGGCGGTGCGGTCGTTCAGCTCCTCCCTCCGGAGCGCCACCTCCGCCACCAGGTCGGGACGGCCCCCCAGCCAGCCGACGCCCATGTCCGCGGTGAGGATCTTGGCGGTCGTGCCCAGATAGACGACGACGTCCGGGTCCAGACCGTAGAGCGCGGGCAGAGGGGCGACGTCGTAGCGGAACTCTCCGTCGTAGTCGTCCTCGGCGATGAGCGCCCCGTTGCGCCTCGCCCATGCCAGCAGAGCCTGCCTCCGCGGAACGGGCAGCACGCCCCCCATCGGGAACTGGTGCGACGGCGTCGTATAGACAAGGCGCAGGTCATCGGGCAGAGCATCGACGACGAGGCCGTGCTCGTCCACAGGACACGGAACGAGCTCCGCACCCCGTCCCCTCAGAACCGCCCGCGCCCTGCCGTAGCCGGGCTCCTCCACACCCACCCGGTCACCAGGACGAAGGACGGTCGCGGCAAGCAGATCGAGCCCGTTCGTCGCCCCCCGCGTGACAAGAAGGCCGTCCACAGGGCAGGCCACACCACGACTACGCCTGATGTAGTCGACCAGGGCCTGCCGTAGGCCGAGCGAACCATGCGGATCCTGACGCTGCTGCGGCGGCATGCCCGCAGCGAGCCGCCACGCCCTGCGCCACGCGGGCGTGTCCAGTGCCCCGACCCACGCAAGACCTGGCCTCAGGTCAATCTCGCCAGGGGCCGCCGCCCTCCGCGCCGGTTTCATCGTCAGCCGTGGCCTCGGCATAGGCGAGGCAGCCACACCCTCCGTGACGTACGTGCCGGACCCATGGCGCCCTTCCAGCCAGCCCTCCGCGTAGAGCTGCTCATACGCCTCCGTCACGACCGTCCGGCTGACACCCAGCAAACCGGCCAGAGCCCTACTGGACGGAAGCCGTTCGCCCGCGGCGAGCCGTCCCTCCCCCATGGCGGAACGCAACTGCGCGACAAGCTGCGCGCTCATCGGCTCCGGAGCGTCCCGCTCCACGGAAAGAGGCAGATCGATCGACAAAGTGGTCACCTGCTATACGCGCCAAGTGGCCATACCCGCCAGGCCACTCGCCTCCTAGCGTAAACGGACATGAACCCACTCTCCTCAACCGCCCGCACCCGTCTCGGCCGCCTTCCGGAACGCTCCAGCACCGACAGGACCGTCCTGTACGAGATCCTCGACGACGGCCTGATCTGCCACCTCGGCCTCGTCGTGGACGGCTCCCCCCGCGTCATCCCCACCGGCTACGGCCGCCTGGACGACACCCTCTACCTGCACGGATCCACCGGCGCGAGCAGCCTCAGGGCCGGACCGTCCCAGGACGTCTGCGTCACCGTCACCCACCTCGACGGCCTCGTCCTCGCCCGCTCCCTGTTCCACCACTCCATCAACTACCGCAGCGCCGTCGTCTACGGCACACCCCGCCTCGTCGACGACCCCGAAGAGAAGCTGACCGGCCTCCGCGTCATCACCGAGCAACTGACCCCCGGCCAGTGGAACGTGGCCCGCCGGCCCAACCGCAAGGAACTGGCCGGCGTCTCCGTCCTGGCGCTCCCCCTGGACGAGGCCTCCGTGAAGGTGCGGCAGGGCCCTCCCGGAGACGAGGAAGAGGACTACGCCCTCGACATCTGGGCCGGCGTCGTCCCCGTCACCCAGACCTTCGGCGTTCCCGCCCCCGACCCCCTCCTCCGTCCCGGCATCCCCGTTCCAGGACATATCGCCCAGCGCGTGACCTCCTAAATCGATCGCCCGCGATGCCCCGCGCAGTCGTTCATGGCCGTAGGGTGAGTCCATGAACGAGCGGCTGGTCTGGATCGACTGCGAGATGACGGGACTCGACCTGCGCGACGACGCGCTCATCGAGATAGCCGCACTGGTCACCGACAGCGAGCTCAACATCCTCGACGAGGGCGTCGACGTGGTCATCAAACCGCCGCCGGAGTCCATCACCCAGATGACCAAGGTCGTCCGCGACATGCACACCACGTCGGGCCTCCTGGAGGCCCTCCCCGGCGGCGTCACCCTCGCCGAGGCCGAGGACGTCGTCCTCAAGTACATCCGGGGCCACGTGAAGGACGCCAAGAAGGCCCCCCTGTGCGGCAACTCCATCGCGACCGACCGCTCCTTCCTCGCCCGCGACATGCCGGCCCTCGACGCCCACCTGCACTACCGCATGGTCGACGTCTCCTCGATCAAGGAACTGGCCCGGCGCTGGTACCCCCGCGTCTACTTCGCCAGCCCCGAGAAGAAGGGCGGCCACCGCGCCCTGGCCGACATCACCGAGAGCATCCAGGAACTGCGCTACTACCGCGCCGCCGTCTTCGTCCAGCCTCCCGGCCCCGACTCCGACACGGCCCGCTCCATCGCCTCCCAGGTCGCCTCCGGCTGACCCACCCCGAAGAAGCCGCTACACTACTGGGAGCCGGGAGCGATCCCGGCCACGGTGGGTGTAGCTCAGCTGGCAGAGCACTTGGTTGTGGTCCAAGATGTCGGGGGTTCAAGTCCCCTCACTCACCCCAGCGAGAGGGTCTGGTCTCCCAGGGAACCAGACCCTTTCTCGTTCCCGGGGTTCATGACCGGGAATCTTCGGCGTCCTGTCCCCAGACGGTTGAGATCTTGCCGTGACCGGCGAGCAGGTCGCACCCTGCACTCCCTCCCGAAACGGTTCTCAACGGCGGTCGAGGTCTCCACCGGCACCAGCCCCGTCCGCGCTGTCCGCTGCAGCCAGGACTGACGCTTCGGCATCTCCCCCCTCCCACCTCCAGCAGTTGCTACACGGGGGCACTACGCCCGGGAGCGTTGAGAATCCGCTGCCTCTGGCGGCAGCCGCAGTTCGTTCCGTTCTGCCAGAAGAGGGCAGCGGTCCCCTTCCCAGCACTCAGCCAGACAGAGCCTGCGGGCCAGTGGAACGGACGTAGAGCGCATCAGAACCTCCGCCTGAGGTGAGGGGCGGCCTACGGCCGACCACCGGTCCGTACCAGCCCTGCGCGCAGGACAGGTCAGCGATAGATGGCAGCCAGCCGTGCCTGCATCTCACCGATGCCTTTGGAGCCTGCAAGCGGAGCTCTGACGTCTGCGAACACCCGCCGGAGGAAGTTGACATAGTCCGCCCCGGCGAGCGCCGTGACCTGGCAGGACTGCAACCCCAAAGAGGCAACCTGGGCGCGGACCGTCTCCGGGGCGATCGAGCCCGGTCGGCCGAGCCGAAGGTTGTACGGCTCGATGGGCTGGTCGAGATCGATGATCCCGTACTTCGCCGACAAGATCATCACTCTTCCCGACTCCCCCGAAAGGACATCAGCAGCCCGTCGGCATGCCTTGTGAAAGCCTCCCGTGTACATCTCGCCGGCCAGACACGGCTGGGATCTCTTGGTAGCACCGCAGGCCACGACAATCAGGTCCATAAGAGGCATATTACCCTCGCATCGTCACGAGACCCGGCCAACACCGAACTCGCCAAGCCTTGACGCATATGACATAGATTCCGCCAATCAGTTGGCTTTGTCCGATAGTCGCTACTAAGGTGGCTTCATGGGACCTGGTGACGTCACGAGCCGCCCTGCAGTCCTCACAGCCATCGAGGAGTACGACCAGCTGGGGCAGAAGAGCTTCCTCGAGCGCTACGGATTCAGGAAGTCTACGAAGTTCGTCGTCCACCACAACGGGCACGACTACGACTCCAAGGCCCTTCTCGCGGCCGCCCATGGGTTCCAGTACCCCGACAAGGGCCCCCTTTCCAACGACATGTTCAGTGGCGGCGAGCAGACCACGAGCAGGTTCCGTGCCCTGGGGTTCGAGATCCGCTCAGCGGAGAAGGCGCCCATCAATGTGGTCTTCACGGTCGCCGACTGCGAACTCTTCGCAAAGTATCCAAATCCCGTCCGCTGGCACGACCAGAACGTTCCCCAGAGCGACAAACAACACTTCAAGGACATACAGACACGACTGAGGGAAGTTGCCGAATGGCTTAGCGTCAATGCAGAAACAGAAGTGGAGATGCAGCCTTTCACGAGCATGTACCAGGCTAACGCCCAAACACAGAAGGACGTCTGGTGCTGCATTTTTCCCGCCAAGGCCTCCAACAAGTCATACGCACTCCAGGTAGCACTCATCATCTCGAAAAGAGGCGCAGAGATTTGCCTCTGCATGGGCGCAGGCCGGTCCAAGCTGAAGAACCCCGACACCGAGATGAAGGCGTTCGAACTTCTCCAGAACGACCTGGCTTCAGCGCCTGACAGCGTTGTCGCGGCTGTCGGAAGTTCCCTTCCCGCTGGATCGGTTTTCCGCAAATCCTGGCGTCTTGAGCCCGGCGGCGAAGAGTTCAGCTCGCTAAGCGAGTGGCTGGAGTACGCCTCCGGTCCGGAAGGCGCCCAAGCGAGCGTATCGATCTACCTCACCCCGGAGCAGCTAAGTCGGACGGGTGTCATCGACAGATTCTTGGAGATGGCGAACGCGTCAGCTCCGCTGTTCGAGCACTGCTACCTTGGAAGGGTTTCATCAGTGGCCTCTCCAGGCCCCTTCGATGTCGAAGCGCTCCAGCGAGCCGCGGCCGAGCCGCCTGCCCGGCTGGCTCTGGACGAGAAGGTCCATCGAGCCATCGTCGCCGCCATCAGGAGCGGAAAGCACATCATCCTCACCGGGCCTCCGGGAACCGCGAAGACGACGCTCGCCGAAGTCGTCGGCCGACTGGCCCAGAACGCCCAGTACTGCTCGGGCTACACACTCACCACAGCGACCGCGGACTGGACAACCTACGAGACGATCGGAGGCCTGCGGCCCTCCAAGGAGAATTCTCTTCTAGAATTCAGGGACGGGCTGTTCCTCGAAGCCATCCGGAACAACCGCTGGATTGTGATCGACGAGCTCAACCGGTCAAATTTTGATCGCGCCTTCGGGCAGCTCTTCACTGTACTCTCGAAACAGGCGGTCGTACTGCCCTACGAGGACGCGAAGGGCCGCCCCATCGCCCTGGTCCCGGACGATGCCGGCGACCCCTACGGGTCGGAAAGCTACGACGTCGTCCGCATTCCCGGGACATGGCGGATCATCGCGACGATGAACGTCTTCGACAAGTCCCTGCTGTTCGAGATGTCGTATGCGCTCATGCGGCGATTCGCGTTCATCGAGATCCCCCCGCCGCCCCGCGAAGTCTTCGCCGAGATCTGCCAGGGTGAACTCGGCGACCTGGAAACTCCCAGCAGCGTGGAGATCGCGAAAGTCCTCGACGCTCTCTACGACATAGCCGCCATGAGAGAGATCGGTCCCGCGACCTTCAAGGACATGGCGCGGTTCGCCAGAGAGTACACCGAGGATCTCCAGATCACTGACTCCGAACGCAAGGAACTCACGTTGCAACTCTTCTACAGCTACCTGCTTCCGCAGTTCGAGGGGGTTTCTCTCCAGGAGGGGAGGCATCTTCTCAACCGGGTGGTCAAGCTGGTAGGCGAGGAGCACCGGAAGCCTCTTCGGGTTACTCTTACCAGAGTCCTCGGCCTTGACTTCGACGCGGCTTCCAGGCTCAGTGCCAGCGACATCGATGAGGACGAGCCGGGATCCTGATGAAGAAAGTCGCCTGGAACCGCCAAGCACGGATCACCGAGGTGCGGGACCGAATCTGGGCGTACATCAGTCCCGCAGCCCAGATGGAAGGTCCGGGCCTGCTGGTAGCCGCCGCCCTGCTCGACTGGCCCGAGGACGAAGCGTCACGCCTGGGTCATCTCCAGTTCCTGCTCTGCGACGAGGTGGGCGCCTTCCTCGCTGACATGCCACAACAGCTCCGCCGCCTCTCAACAAGTTCAACCCGCGACGAGAAGACCACGACTGAACGTATCGAAGGTCCGGTGAACTGGAGCCGAACCCAAGCCCTTCGCGGCACATCCGGCAACCAGAGCAGCTTTGTCACCTCACCTGCCAAGCGTGAATACCAGACGCCGGAGAACGAGATATTGGTCCATGTGCTCGACACGATCGTCGAGACGGCGGCGCTTACGGCCTGGGCCACCAAGGTCGAGCGCAAGGGGCTTGCGCTACTGATCCGCAAGCGCGTGACCCAGGCGGCCAAGTTCCGGCAGCACAAGATCTTCACGAGTATCGAGCCCAGAAGACCGAGCGCTCGGGCAGTCGCGAGCATTCGCTCTGGCCGCACTGGTACCCGCTACGCCGCAGCCATCGCCGCCTACGACAAAGCCGTCCGGCTCGTCGAGCAGATCGATCGCCAGGCCATCCGCGAATCCATCGAGCAAGCCGGTATCGTCACTAGCCTCGAATCCACTCTCTTCGAGCTCCTCACGACCTTCCGTGTCATGGACGCCCTGCAGCTTCACGGCTGGAAGATGGACCCGTTCTACACGTTCAAGGGCGCAGTACAGAGCCAAGGTTTCCGGCGGGACGGCCGACAGGTTCGGCTCTGGTACCAGAGCTGCCCGGACGAGCTGGAGAAGAATGATCGCTACACGGGCGTCCTCGGCGCTCACAAGTTCGAGTCCAAGGCACCCCTGCGACCCGACGTGGTGTTGAAGTGGTGCGATCAGTCGAATGCCGACCGCTGGCTCCTGATCGAATGCAAACTCAGCCAGTCAGGCGGTGTGGGCCGGGCGGCACGCGACGCCCTTAGCGACCTGCTCTTCTACCGCCGCTCCTTCGACCATGTCCTCGGCGGCAGCGGCGAGCCGTACGGTGTCGGTGTTGCCTGGGGCAAAGGGCTTCAGCCGGCAACCGACACCGAGGTCGTCCTCTGTACGCCTGACACGCTCGCAACCGCGATTGGAAAGATCGTTATTTAGACCGTGCGACTCGCAACCAGCAGGCGTTGAAGTCCCGAGGCCCCGCTCCCCCGCGGCCGGGAGAACCGCTGGAGTGACCGGTTCCCGCGGCTGGTCGGACTTAGGTTTCCTGCAGGCGGCCAGGTCCGGATGTCGTTCCGGTCTCGATAGGGCGTCCGCCGGGGCAGGTTCATCGACCTTCGAAGATCATGTGGTTATGCTCCGACCCTAGAAATGTCAACGACACGCCAAGGGCGACGGATGAGTGTCGACGAGACGGCTCCGCTGCGCGTACTCGTGGTGGACGGCGACGCCCGGTGCAGGGCTGACGTGATCTCCGTGCTGGACGGCAGCGACGAGTTCCAGGTCGTCGCCGACACCTCCGATCCCGCCGCGGCGGTCTCCCTGGTCGAACGCCTGCGTCCCGACATCGTCCTGCTGGACACGGCGGCCGCCGGTCAGGCGCTGCCGCTGAGCACGTCCTCGCGGGTGTTCGTGCTCGCCGCCGACGACCAGCCCGGCGTCGAGGCCGCTCTCCGCGCCGGCGCCTGCGGGCACCTCGTCCCGGGGTCGTTCACGGCCCACGACCTCGTCCGCGGCGTCCGCCACGCGTCCCGCACCACCCTCGGGCTGTCCGCCCGCGAGTCCGAGGTCATGGACCTCATCGCCACCGGCCGCTCCAACGGCGAGATCGCCCGCCAGCTCTTCCTCAGCGAGAAGACGGTCAAGAACCACGTCAACCGGATCTACGCGAAGCTCGGCGTCGGCTCTCGCGCCACCGCGATCGCCCTGTGGCGGGGCATGATGAGCGTCCTTCCGGCCCGCGAGTAAACCGATTCGCACTGGTCCGCAGGGCCTGATACTGTTCTTCCTGTCGCGAGGGACCCCGGCCCACCGCCGAGGCCCGTACGACAGGCGCCGTTAGCTCAATTGGCAGAGCAGCGGACTCTTAATCCGCGGGTTCGGGGTTCAAGTCCCTGACGGCGCACCCGCTACCACCAGCGACGATCTCCTTACTGGGAGTCGTCGCTGTTGTCGTATGAGGCCGAGCCGCGCCCGTCACCCTGCACGAGCGGTTCGGCTCTTTGAGGGCGTCCAGCGCCTTGGCCGCCCGCGCGTGATCCCATTCGGGTCCGGACGCCGCATGGTCGTTCAGTCGCCTTTTCCACATCGCGCGTCAACTGGAAAGCGCTCCTTTCGCACTCGGTGTTTCGCGTTGGCGGTGGACGGACCTCAACCGCAGCGGATGCCGCGACCCGGGCTTCGCCGCCGGCGGGGGCGGGACGTGGCGGGGTGGTGACGGATGGCTGCGGACGCCTCCGCTCTGATCAACCAGACGCTATTGTCTTTTTGACAGAGGAGGTGTGCCGTGAGACCCCTGGAGGCGTCCGATCCCCGCCAGATCGGGCATTACCGAATGCTCGCCCAGCTCGGCCGCGGAGGCATGGGACGGGTCCTGCTCGGCAGCGGGCCGGACGGTCGGCTGGCCGCGGTCAAGCTGGTCGACGAGCAGTTCGTGCACGACGACGGGTTCCGCGGCCGGTTCCGCCGCGAGGTCCGCGCCTCCCGCCGGGTCGCCGGGGCCTACACCGCGGCGGTGATCGACGCCGACTCCGAGGCGGCCGAGCCCTGGCTGGCGTCGGTGTACGTTCCGGGTCCCTCGCTGCACGAGGTCGTCGCCGCGGCCGGTCCGCTGGCGGCCGGGCCGGCGCTCCGGCTGGCCGCCGGGCTCGCGTCCGCGCTGACCGAGGTGCACCGCGCCGGGCTGGTGCACCGCGACCTGAAGCCGTCCAACGTGCTGCTCACCGAGGACGGCCTGCGGGTGATCGACTTCGGTATCGCGCGGGCCGTCGAGGGCGATGACGGCACCCAGCTCACCCGCACCGGCGCGCTGGTCGGCACGCCCGGCTTCATGTCCCCGGAGCAGGCCCTGGGGCGGGACCTGACCACCGCCAGCGACGTCTTCTCCCTGGGCTCGACGCTGGTGTACGCCTGCACCGGCCAGGGCCCGTTCCACGCGCGGAGCACTCCGCAGACCCTGCAGAACGTGATCCACGCCGATCCCGTGCTGGGCGGTCTGCCGGACCGGATCCGCGAGATCGTTTCTGCCTGCCTGGCCAAGGACCCGGCCGCACGGCCGGCGCCCGCCGAGCTGCTGCGGTGGATCGGCGAGGTCCCGCCGTCCGCGCGACCCTGGCCGGACGCGGTGCACGCCACGATCGCGCGGCAGGGTACCGAGGTCGCCTGGCTGCTCCAGGCCCCGCAGGCCCCGCCGCCGCACGTCCCGCCCGCACCGGCGCCCACACCCACGGCCGTCGCGCCGGCGCCGGGCAGGAGGCGGTTCCTGCTGATGGCGGGCGGCGGCGCCCTCGGCCTCGCCGCGCTCGGCGGCGCCGCCGCCTGGGCGCTGCGCGGTGACGACGAGCCGGCGTCCGGCAAGAAAAGCGTGTCCGGCGGGAACGGCGGTACGGACGCGAAGCCGCTGGCGGTCTTGGAAGGTCACGCCGGTTCCGTGCACCACGCCGAGTTCGACCGCGCGGGTGCTCTCCTCGTCACCGCCGGGGAGGACGGCACCGTGCGGCTGTGGGACGCCAGGACCCGGCGGCCGTCCGGCCAGCCGCTCAAGATCGCCCCCAAGTCGGCCCTCAAGGCCACGTTCGACAAGGCCGGGCGGTTGCTGCTCACCGCCAGCATGGACGGCGGCGTCAAGGTGTGGGACGTGCAGAGCCGCCAGCAGGTCGGCGCGACCCTCGGCATCCCCATGTTCGACTTCAGCGACGATCCGGCCCCGGTGAGCGACGTGGCCTTCAGTCCCGCCGGGGACCGGCTGGCGGCCATCGGCTCCCACCTGAAGGTGTGGGACACCGAGTCCCGCAAGGAGGTGAGCGGGCTCACCTTCGACAAGGCGAACATCATGTCGTTCATCGCGTTCAGCGGAGACGGGAAGCTGCTGGCCTTCACCGAGCGGGATCTGGTGCGGGTGCTGGACGTGGGTTCCCGCGAGGTGGTCGGGCAGCCCCTGCGCGGGCACACCGTCCAGATCACGAAGGCGGATATGAGCCCGGACGGCCGGACGCTGGCGACCGGGGGCGCCGACACGACCGTGCGGCTGTGGGACGTCCAGCGGACGGCTCCGCTCGGTGAGATCGTGCCCGCGAGCGACCACGCCCCGCAGGGCATGGCGTTCAGCGGGGACGGACGGCTGCTGGCCACCGTCGGCAACGACTCCACCGCGCGGCTGTGGGACGTCGCCGGGCGCAAGGAGGTCGGGAAGCCGATCAACCTGCCGGGCAAGGCCTCCGCCGTGGCGTTCAGCCCGGACGGGAAGGTCCTCGCCGTCGGCGGCGACGAGAAGGTGTGGCTCTACGACGTCGCCGGCCGCACCCGCGCCTGAACCGCCGGTGAGCGAGGTGACCATGCGACCGCTCGCCGCGTCCGACCCGGAGCGGGTCGGGCACTACCGGATGCTCGGCGAGCTCGGCCGCGGCGGGATGGGCCGGGTGCTGCTGGGGTCCGCGCCCGACGGGCGGCCGGTCGCGGTGAAGCTCATGCACGCCCGGCTGGCCGGCGCCCCCGGCTTCCGGGAGCGGTTCCGCGCCGAGGTGGCGGCCACCCGCAGCGTGTCCGGCGCGTACACGGCCGCCGTGCTCGACGCGGACGCCGACGCGCCGACGCCGTGGCTGGCGTCGGTGTACGTGCCGGGGCCGTCGCTGCGGGACGCGGTCCGGGCGGCCGGGCCGCTGCCGGAGCCGGCGGTGCTGCGGCTGGCGGCCGGGCTCACGGCCGCCCTCGTGGAGATCCACCGGGCAGGGCTGGTGCACCGCGACCTCAAACCGTCCAACGTGCTGCTGGCCGCCGACGCCCCGAAGGTGATCGACTTCGGGGTCGCGCGGGCGGCCGAGAGCGACGGCGACGGGCAGACCGGCGTCCTGGCCGGGACGCCCGGGTACATGTCGCCGGAACAGGCCGAGGGAGGGTCGGCGACCGCGGCCGGCGACGTCTTCTCGCTGGGGGCGGTGCTGGTGTACGCCTGCACCGGCCGCGGGCCCTTCGACGGGCCCGGCCCGGCGCAGGCGCTCTACAACGTCGTGCACGCCGAGCCCGATCTGTCCGGCGTGCCGGACCGGCTCCGGCCGGCCGTCGCGGCGTGCCTGGCCAAGGACCCGGCCCGCCGGCCGGACCCCGCCCGGCTCGCGGCGATGCTCGGCGCGGTCGCCCCGGCCGCGCAGCCGTGGCCGCCCGCGGTGCAGAGGATGATCGACGAGCGGCGGGCCTGGATCGGATGGACGCCCAATCCGGAACCCGCGGCGACCCTGGCCTACACGCGCCGCCCCCGCTTCGGCCCGTCCACCGCCCTCGGCTCCCGGCGCGGCGTCCTGGCGGCGTGCGCGGCGGTGGCCACGACCCTGGTGGTCGCGGCCCTCGTGGCGACGGTCCTGGTGGTGGCGCCGTGGTCGGAATCGGCCGCCCGAAGCGACCCCGCGGCGCACCGGTCCACGGCCCCGCCGCCCAGCCGATCGCTGCGCGGGCACACCGCGTCCGTGCGCGACCTGATTTTCACCCCGGACGGCCGGACTCTGGCCAGCGCCAGCGACGACGCCACGGTACGGCTCTGGAACGTCGCGGACGGGAAACAGCGCCGCGCGCCCCTCGACCACCCCGACGGCGTCAACGCGCTGGCGATGAGCCACGGCGGCAGCACCCTGTACACCGCGGGCGACGACGGCCGCCTCCGCCTCTTCCCGGTGTCGGGCAAGGGCGAGCCGGGCGACCTCGACATCGATCTCGGGCCCCTGACGTCCCTGGCCCTGAGCCCGGACGACCGCGTCCTGGCCACCAGCAACACGGACCAGTCCGTGCGGCTGTGGGACCTGGACGACGGGAAGGTGGGCCCGCTCCTGGGGACCGACGCAGGCAACGTGCAGGCCCTGGCGTTCGCCCCGGACAGCCGGATGCTGGCCATCGGCACGACCGGCACCGAGCAGGACCCCAAGACCGGGAACACTCGCGGTGTGGCGCAAGTGTGGGAGGTCTACGACCGCAAGAAGCTCAGCGAGAACCTGTCCGGCCACGACTCCTGGGTAGAGGACGTGGCGTTCAGCCCCGACGGGCAGACGCTGGCAACGGCGGGCGGTGAGACCGTCCGCCTGTGGGACGTGGCCCGGACCCAGCAGAAGGGCACTCCGTTCCAGTGCGACGGCCGCTGCAACACGACGGTGTTCAGCCCGAACGGCCGCATCCTCGCCGCCGGAGGCTCGGGAGGGACCGTCCGGCTCTGGGACGTGACCCGCCACCGGCAGCTGGGCCCCGCGCTCACCGGGCATGGCGGCGCCGTCTTCACCGTGTGCTTCAGCCCGGACGGCCGAACCCTCGCCACCGCCGGCGAGAACGGCACCATCCACCTATGGCAAGCCCCCACGTAACCCGCAAGCCGACCCCCGCCGCACCGACGGCTCCCCCTCACGTTGCAGGCGGCCCAGGATGCGCGCTGAATGGTGGATCTGTGCCTGGGCTAGGGCACGCCGGTGGTGGATTTCTTGGTGCCTGCGGCGGCCTTGTTTCGGGGTTTGCGTTGGCGGGCTCGTCCGCGTCGGGTTGTGTCGGAGCGGAGGGTTAGGAGGTTGTTGTCGCGTTCGATCGCCTCTAGGGACAGGGTGCGGTAGCCGGCCTCTTCGAAGAGGACGGTGATGCGGTCGGGTTCCACCCGCATTACCGTTCCGGTGCCCCATGCGGCGTGCTGCACCTCGGCGTGTAGGGGGAACGGGGCGTCGTCGGTTTGATCCGGTGTGGTGGACGTTTCGTTGGGACGGTCCGGAGTGGCGGTCGCCCCGGTTTGGCAGATGTCGCAGGTTCCGCATGAGCCTGGGTGGGGTTCGCCCAGGTATTCCAGGAGGAAGCGGCGGCGGCAGTCTGTCGTCTCCGCGTAGGCGCGCATCATGTCGATGCGTGAGTCGTCGACGCGGCGGCGGTTCTCGTCGAGTTCCACGGCACGTGCCACGGCCTCTTCGGGCGGCGGGCCCTGCTGGGCGTATCGCAGGTTTCCGCGGCCGGTCGTCTCCACGGCTCCGGTCTGTTCCAGCAGGTTGACCAGGCTGGTGAGCTTGGATGCGCCGACGCCCAGGGTGGTGCGCATCTCGCTTGCCGGGACGGTGCCGCCGTGGGTCTGGAGGAGCGTCGCGGTCTGGAGCAGCTTCTCCTCGTCGGGCTTGCCCGCGGCGAAGAAGCGGCGCAGCCCGAGGTCCTGCGACCGGTAGTACAGGACGGCCGCAGCGGGCTCCCCGTCCCGGCCGGCGCGGCCGATCTCCTGGTAGTACGACTCCGGGGACTCGGGCGGAGCGGAGTGCAGCACGTAGCGGACGTCGGGCTTGTCGATTCCCATGCCGAACGCCGAGGTGGCCACCACGACGTCGAGCTCGTCGCCCTGGAACGCCTCGTGCACCCGGTGGCGGTCCGCCGCCTTCATCCCGGCGTGGTAGGAAGCCGCGCGCAGGCCCGCCGCGGTCAGTTCCTCGCCGTAGGACTCGGCGTCCCGCCGGGTGGCGACGTAGACGAGGCCCAGTCCCTTTCGTCCGGCGGCGTCCTCGACCAGCGCCTTCCTCTTGTCCGCCTCCTCATGGAACCGCCGCACCTCCAAGGACAGGTTGGGACGGTCGAAGCCGCGGACGATCTGCCGTGCCTCCGCCAGCCCGAGCGTCGCGAGGACGTCGTCGCGTACCGGCGGCGAGGCGGTCGCGGTCAGCGCGATCACCGGGGGGTGGCCGAGACGCTCGATCACCCGGCCGAGCCGCTGGTAGTCCGGCCGGAAGTCGTGGCCCCACGTGGACACGCAGTGCGCCTCGTCGACGGCTATCAGCGAGGGGCGCACGGCGGCGAGCCGCTCCACGACCGACGGCTTGGCGAGCTGCTCGGGCGACAGGAAGATGTACTCCGCCCGGCCCGCCCGGATCTGGTCCATGGCGTCCTCGCTCGCCCCGTCGGACTGGGCGGAGTTGACCATCACGGCGCCGCCGGCGTCGCGGCCGGTCAGCGCGAGCATCTGGTCCCGCTGCAGGGCGATCAGGGGCGAGATCACGACCGTCGGCCCGGGGAGCAGCTGGGCGGGGACCTGGTAGACGGCCGACTTGCCGCCGCCGGTCGGCATGACCAGCAGGACGTCGCGGCCCCGCAGCAGGTGCTCCATCGCCTCGCCCTGGCCCGGGCGCAGGTCCGGCCAGCCGAAGACCTCCCTGGCGACCCGGCGCAACCGGCGGCGCCTGCCCATCCGGCCCCAGACGTCCCGCATGCCCATTCGGTCCTCCTCGCGCCCGTGCCCCCGCCGCCGACCCGGCGAAAGCGACGAAACACGCAGAGATCTTTCTCAACGGCGCCCGCGGAAACGTCCGGCGGCATTGCACTGCGGTAACGCCCGCCGGCAGCCCTTCGCGCCTTCCGTCCGGGATCGGCCAGGAGGGCTCGCGGGCAGGGGAAGCCGGGCACGATCACTCCGACTGGAGTTCGGTTTGTGGTGGGTTGCTAAGAGGTGGCCGTGCAGGAGCCTTCGCTCATCGGACGCGATGCCGAGTTCGGCAGGCTGATCGAGTTACTGGGGCGCAGCGCCGAGGGCGCTCGGCAGATCGTCTTCATCGAGGGTGAGCCCGGGATCGGCAAGACGCATCTGCTGGAGGCGCTGCTCGACCGGGCGGGACGGCAGGGGGCGCGGACGCTGTCGGGAACGGCCGACGCGATGGGCGGGAGCCGGCCGTTCGGCACGCTCGCCGCCGCGCTGGACGATGAGGGCCTGCTCTCGCCGGCCGGCGCGCCGGCGGAGAAGGGGCTGCGGGGCCTGCAGGTGATCGAGGGGCTGCTGGCCGGGCTGGAGCGGCTCGCCGCGCGCGGGCCCGTGGTGTTCGCCCTGGAGGACCTGCACTGGGCCGATCGGGAGACGCTCCGGGCGTTCGACGCCGTCGTCCGGCATCTCGGCGCGCTGCCGCTGCTGCTCGTCGGCACCTTCCGGGGGTACCCGCGGAGCCCGGAGCTGGCGGCCCTGCTGGACCGGGTGACCTCGCGGGGCGCGGACGTCCTCAGGCTGGACGGCCTCGGCGAGGAGGCGGTGGGGGCGCTGGGCGAACGGCTGCTCGGGGCGCGGCCGTCGGCGGCGCTGCGGCGGCGGCTGGCCGCCGCGGGCGGCAATCCCCTGTTCGCCGTCCAGCTCCTGCGCGCCCTCCAGCACGAGGCGTCCCTGACGGTGCGGGACGGTGTCGCGGACGTCGCCGACGGGCCGCTGCCGCCGGGGCTGCGGGAGATCCTCGTGCGGCGCTTCGGGCACCTGCCGAGGGCGACGGCGGAGCTGCTGCAGGTGGCGTCGGTGCTCGGGGCGTCGTTCGCGCCGGGCGAGCTGGCCGCCGTGCTGGGCAGGCCGCTGGCGGGGCTGCTGCCGCAGCTCAACGACGCCGTGGCGCACGGGCTGATCGGGGAGCGCGGGGACGCGCTCGCGTTCCGCCATCCGATGATGCGGGAGGCGCTGTACGAGAGCCTGCCGTCGGCGATCCGGCGCAGGCTGCACCACGAGGCCGGGCAGGCGCTCGCCGCGGCGGGCGGTCCCACCGCGCAGGTCGCCGCGCATCTGGCGGAGGGCGCCGAGCCGGGCGACCCGCAGGCCGTGGCCTGGCTGCGCAGGGCCGCCGAGGAGGTCTCCGCCTACTCGGTGGGGATGGCGGTCCGGCACCTGGAGCGGGGCCTGGAGCTGGCGGGCATGGACGAGGAGCGCGCCGCCGCGGTGCGCGCCGACCTGGTGCCGCTGCTGGCCCTCGAAGGCCGGTTCGCGGAGGCGCGGGAGGTCGCGGCGGCCATCCCGGACGGGCGCCTCGCCACGGAGGACGAGATCAGGCTGCGCAGCGGCCAGGCCCGCGCGCTGTCACGGCAGGGCCGCTGGGCGGAGGCCGCGCGCGCCTTCGAGTCCATCGCCGGGCTGCTGCCCGCGGGTCCGCTGCGGGCGCTGTTCGACGCGCGGGCCGCGTACGCGCTCATCTACGCCGGGGACGTGGGGGCCGGCCGGCGCCGCGCGGAGGACGTCCGGGAGAGGGCCCGGGGCCGCGAGTACGAGCAGGCGCTCGGCGCCGCGCTGACCACGCTGAGCCTCGCGCTGGCCGCGGCGGGCGACCTGCGGGACGCGCTGGAGCTGGGCGAGCGGGGGCTCGCGGCCGTCGGCCATTCGCGTCCGGCGCCGGGGGCGTTCCTGTTCCCGCACGTCCCGGTCGGGTTCGTGCTGCTGGACGCCGACCGCCCCGCCGAGGCCGAGCGCGTGCTGCAGCGCGGCCACGCGCTGGTGGAGGAGGTCGGCGCGCTGACGTTCCGGCCGTACTTCCCGGGCGTGCGGGCGCTCGGCGGCTTCCATTTCGGCGACTGGGAGTCGGCCCTGTCGCAGGCGGAGTCCGGGCTCGTCCTGGACGAGGAGATCGGCACCCGCTGGCTGTTCTTCGCCGAGACCGTGATCGGGCGGATCGCGCTGGCCCGCGACGACCTCCGGACGGCCGGGCGGATGGCGGCCGAGACGCGGCGGGTGCTGGACGGGCCGGACGCCCCCGAGTTCGCGACCGGCCGGGGCTGGGCGCTGTGGATCGAGGCCCTGCTGCTGGAGGCCAGGGGCGAGGGGGACGCGGCGGCGCGGACGGCGGTGCGGGCGTGGCGGGCGCTGGACGGCTGCCGGATGCTCGGCAACCGGCTGCCCGCCGTGGACGCGGTGCGGCTCGCGGTGGCGGCCGGCGACGCGGGGTCGGCCGCGGCGGTCGCCGAGGAGGCCGCGGCGTACGCCGGGCGCGCCGGAACCCCCACCGCCGAGGGCCTCGGCCTGCACTGCGCCGGCCTGGCCCGCGGGGACACCGGCGCGCTGGTGGCGTCGGTCGAGGCGTACCGGGGCGGGTCCCGCGGCTTCGAGCACGGGCTGGCCGCCGAGAGCGCCGCGGTGGCGCTGGCCCGCGACGGCAGGGCGGCGGACGCGAGGCGGATGCTCGCCGAGGCGTTGGAACGCTACGAACCGCTGGGCGCGCGGCGGGACGCGGCCCGCGCCGCCGCCGCGCTCCGCGGGCTCGGCGTGCGGCCGGGGGCGCGGCGGCGGCGCCCGGACCGCCCCGCGCACGGCTGGCAGGCGCTGACCCCGACGGAGCGGAAGATCGCCGCGCTCATCGCCGAGGGCCTCACCAACCCGCAGATCGCCGAGCGGGAGTTCATCTCCCGGTACACGGTGGAGACGCACCTGAAGCGCGTCTTCGCCAAGATGAGCGTCCGCAGCCGTACCGAGCTCGCCGCCCGGGTGCTGTCCGGTCCCGCGTTGTCGAGTTCCGAGTGACGCGGGCGGGGCGGGTCAGCGCGGGCCGACGGCGTCGTAGCGCAGGCCGCTGGAGGCGGTGCCGCCTCCGGTGCGCTTGGCGCGGGCCAGCCACAGGTGCACCGAGCCGTCGGTCCAGCGCGCGAGGCGCCATTCCCGCACGACGCGGGTCCCGGCGCGGCCGACCTCCTCCTCGGGGATCTCCAGTCTCGCCACCCGCCCGGTGTCGTTCTCCATCGTCCAGTCGAGGACGCGGCTGTGCCCGATCACCGGCACCGGCGTCCCGTCCCTGGTGGGCTGCTGGAGGGGGACGCGGCGCAGCCGGATGCCGTCCGGCCGCCCGTCGGCCGGGGCCGGGACGAGCGGCACCCAGTTCTCCGGCACGGTGGTGGCGAAGGTGTAGGTGAGCTCGGGCAGGCCGGGGACCTCGGCGCGCGGCGGGATCCCGGCGCGCGGGACCTGGCCGTCCCGGTCGATCGGCTCGCCGGTGGCGCCGGTGACGGTCCGCTCGATCGCCCAGGCGAGGTTGGCGGTCTCGTCGCGCAGGAACCGGACGTCCTCGACGGGCGCCGAACTCTGCGTCGAGAACGTGGTGGGCGGCAGGACGAGCAGGGGCGCCGGCGGCCCGCCGCGCGCGGACGCGGGCCGGAACAGCCCCCAGCCGCGCCCGGCGTCGGCGGCGCCGTAGGCCGCCGGGGGGACGAGGGTGCGGACGCCGAAGCTGTCGGTCACCACGAGCGAGCGGACGCGGGTGACCGATCCGCTCGGCACCTCCACCGGGACGACGAAGTGGTCGTTGGCGTACACGGTCGCGTACTCCAGCAGGACCATCCGGGCGAGGTCGGTGGTGCCCGCGCCGATCCGGCCGAGGTTGACGTCGGCGTCCTCCATCTCCCAGAACCGCGTCGCGGGCATGCCGGGGTAGGCGGCCACGGTCGGGACGACGACGTGAGTGCGGCGCTCCGAATGGGACGCGGCATCGGACGGGGCGCCGAGCGCGGCGTCCGGGTCGTGGTCGAGCTGGTACCAGTCGAGCCGGTCGCCGTCGTACTCGGGCGCGGTCAGCACCGTCTCGCCGACGGAGTCGGAGGCGGCGGCCGCGAAGGCGTACTCCAGCCGTTCGCGCTGCCAGGCGCGGGCGCCGGCGCCCGGTGTGTCGACCAGCGGAAGGAACCCGTCGGTCGCGGGGCCCTCCCCCGCCTGGAGCCAGGCCAGCCACCCCGCGACGGCGGCGGCGACGGCCGCCGACAGCTCGGGCGGGACCGGCACCGTCCCCGGGAACCGGCCCCTGGCGTGGTCGCGCAGCACGTCCGTGCCGTGGGGCGCCCGTCCCGCCATGATCCGCAGGTAGCCGGCCGTCGCCTCGTCGGCTTCGGACGGACCGGCGGGCGGCGGGCTCGGGATCGGGTAGCGGGCGACGACCGCCGCCCGCAGGGCGCCGGCGCCGTGCTCGGCGAGGAAGCGGAGCAGTTCCTGCCCGGTCTCGGCGGCCCAGCGCAGGTCGTGGGCCCCGGCGGCGTCCTCGGCCTCGACGGCCGATTCCAGCGGGCGGCCGGCGGGCAGCGGCGCCGCCGGCCCGCCCGAGGGCCCGTACCGGACCTCGGCGAACCGGGCGGACTCGACGTCGAGCCTGGCCAGCACCGGGGTCCCCGCGTCCTCGCCCTGGAACTCCCCGAGCTGCCACTGCCGGGCGAGGAGCCAGAGCGGGTCGGCGGTGCGGGCCTCCAGCGCCGGGCTGAGGTCCTCCGCGCGGGTGCGCGGCTCCAGCCGGCTCCAGGTGGTGATGGACGGGACGTGCTCGGGCTCGGCGGGCTCCGCGGCGGCCCGGGTGTCGGAGACGGTCATCGCGTTCCCTCCGTGGTGGCCGGCGCGGCGGCGGGGCCGTCCGGGGCCGCGGCGTCCGGGACGAAGTCGGTCGAGGTGCCCGGCTCGGCCATGTTCACCGGGAAGTGGGCGGCGGGCAGGATCTGCCCGATGTCGCCGAGCGAGTCGAGGTCGGCGGCGCGGGTCGTGGTCAGGATGAAGGCCCAGTTCAGCGCCTGGAGGACGGCGTCGGGGCCCCAGGTGGGCGCGTCGTCGGCGGGCACGGCGACCAGCACGGCCTGCGGCGCGGCGGCGCCGGGCGCGTCGTGCTCGAAGGCCAGCCCGGTCGTCCGCCGGGCGGCCGGGACGACCTCGGTCCACTCGTCCACGACGAGGCCGGAGACGGGCCGGGTGAGGTCGAGGTCCCCGACCGTGATCACCGCCATGGACACGACGTCGCCGTCCGGGGGGCTCTCCCCGGCCCACCGCTCGCCCGGCTTCCCGGGGAGCTGGACGGCGCGCGGAGTGGCGGGGACGGTCGCCGCGCCGGCCCCGGTCAGCGCCTCGGTGTAGGTGAGGACCTTCTGGAGGTTCGCCAGCTTCGGCCGCACCCGGGCGTACTTGGCCAGCCAGCGCCGGACGTCGTGCGCCGACCCGCCCTCCAGCTCGTTCCCGGCCGCGAGGGCGGCGGCGAGCGGGCCCGGGGCGGGCAGGGTGACCGACTGCAGGACGGGGAGGTCCTGGCCGAACAGCGTCCGGAGCCGGGCGGTCTGGAACTCGCGGCGCCGGGCGGGGCCGGCCGCCGGGACGTCGAAGTCGGCGATGGCGCAGCCGCACGTCTCGGCGGTGCAGGTCAGCGGGCGTCCCCGGAACTCGGCGACCAGCCGGCAGTGCGCCAGCCGGCGCTGCCGGAGCTCGGCCCGCGCGGACGCGGCCTGCTCCAGCACCTGCTGCTCGGTGCCGGACCTCGGCGGCGGGGCCACCGCGCCGAGCACGCCGAACCCGGCGGCGGTCCGCAGGGCGGGGCGCACCGCCGCGGCGGTCGCCCCGGCGAGGCCGGCGATGGCCGTGCCGGCGAGCTGCCAGGCGAAGTCGGCGCGGTTGCGCGTCGCCTGGTCGAACCCGCTCTCGGCGGCGGACCCGGGCCCGTCGAGGTCGGCGGCCTCCACCTGCCGCGACTGCGTGAGCAGCCGCCGCACCGCCGAGGCCGCCTCCAGGAACTCGGCGAGCGATACCTGGTCGTACGGCCAGGCGGGGTCGCGCTCGAAGCCCGGCTCCAGCGTCCAGTCCTCGCCGATCTTCGAGGCGTCCCGGCGCGGCCAGGCGGCCGCCTCGATCCGTCGCTCCAGTTCGGCGCCGGCGTCCGGGACGGCGCCCCGGACCGGGGCGGCGACGTGGTCGACGGCGGGGATCTGCAGGTAGTCGAGGCTCAGCGGCGGCTGGACGGCGGTGCGCGTCCCGTCCGGCGAGCGCCAGGTGTTGCGCCACTTGACCCGCCAGTTCGGCGGCAGCAGCGCGGTGGCGAGGACGTCGGCGGGGGCCGCGGCGACGACCCGCGGCTGCTCGCCCACGGCGGCGCCCCAGCGGAGCTTGTCGAACCGTGCGTCGTGGTTGAACAGCAGGAGCACCCGGTGGGTGACCGCCGCGCCGCTGTCGGCCGTGCGGCAGAACTGGAGCTCCGGCGGGGTGCTCGCGCCGTGCGCGGAGGCGTCGAGGGCGGCGGCTGCCCGCGTGGCGTTGCCCTGGGCGATCTGGTGGACGCCCTCGGCGAGCAGCGCGTCCCCGACCGCGTCGACGGCGTCCGCGACGTCGGCGAGGACGTCCTCGACCGCCGTCCGGTCGCCGGGCGGGAGCGACGCGAGATCCTCCTCCAGGTCGCCCGCGCGGTACAGCCGGTGAAGCTCCAGCCCGTCGGTCACCGCGGTCGACTCCACGGCCGGTTCCGCGGTCCCCTCCGGCGTGACGGTGTGCGCGCGGACGGGCGCGGCGGCCCGGAACAGCGGCAGATGCTGGTCGAAGGGCCCGTCCGGGTGCTCGTGCAGGCCGCGTTCGAACCGGTAGCCGAGCAGCAGGCCGAGGGGCTGCCCGGCGCGGACGCCGGAGACCAGCTGCTCGGCCAGCCGCACCCGCCGTGAGGTCAGGTCGACGGCCAGCGGATTCCCCTGCTCGTCGCGCCCCGCAGGATCATCGTCCGGCTGCGCGTCCGCGACGCCGTGGGAGCGCCAGCCGCTGCGCAGCACCGCCGCGGTGACCGCCTGGCCGAGCGTCGGCGCGTGCACGTGCCCGGCGCCGTCCGGGGCCGGTTGGAGCGGCCCCTCCGGGACGCCGTCGGGCAGCGGGACCTCCTCTCGGGCCACGGAGGGCGGCGCCAGGTCGCAGACCCAGCCGTAGCCGCCGATGTGCGTCCCGGCGGCGTCTCCGGCGGGACGCTCCCGGACGAGCCGTTCCAGCCGGCGCGCCGGGAACGAGGTGATCCAGGCGTCCAGCCGGTGGGCGGTCAGGGCCAGCGTGCCCGCCACCTCACGCTCCAGGCGCTCCGGGGCGACCCGGAGGTCCACGAGCCGGTCCAGCGCGTCGCGGAACTCCCTGATCCCGGCGGTGACGGCCGCGTGCCGCTCGTCGCCGGGCCGCTGCGCGGCGGCGAGGTAGTCGCCGACCGTCAGGGCCGGGTCGGTGCCGCCGCCGGGCAGCGGCAGCGGCCGCGCGAGGCGCCGCGCGAGCGTCGAGGTGACCTCGCGGGGGAAGACGTCCACCAGCTCGGGGTCGGGGACCTGCCCGACGCCCTCGATCAGCCCGGCCGCGTTGGAGTGCTCGCCCAGCAGCGCCGCGCGCAGCAGCCGCTGGAAGAGCGGCGCCGGCCCGGACGGCACGGGGACCTCGTCGGCGCGCAGCCCCGGCGCGGCCAGTTCCGTGAGGTACGCCCGGATCGCCGCCGCGTCGGCGCCCGCCACCGGCGTGCCGAGCCGGATCGACTTGTCGGCGAAGACCGCCAGGGCCAGCCGCGGGTCGTCGCCGGTCGCGAGCCCGAGGTCGGCGAGCAGCCGCCGGGTCGGCCCGGCCACCTGCTCGCGCCAGTCGCCGCCGAGCTCCAGGCGCGCGAACCGCCACAGCCAGGCGACGTACTCGTTGCCGAGCATGCCGCGCACCCGCATCTCGCGCGGGAGCGCGTCGGTGGCGAGGATGTCGAGCATGACGCCGTCGGGGTCGGCGAGGCCGGGGCGGATCCGCGGCACCGGCGACCGCGACCACACCCGGTTCATCAGCCGGACGAGCAGGTCGACCGCCCTGGCCTCCCCCGCGCCGCCGGACTTCCACCGGGCCATCGACGCGACCGGCAGCACCCCGTAGACCTGGGCGCCGACGCGCAGCGCGGGCAGCGGCCCGTCGGGGTGGACGTGGGAGACGAAGTGCGAGCGGACGGCGGGCAGGTCGGCGGTCCAGCCCGCCTCCGCGCCGTCCGCCAGGTGGCGGACGAGGTAGTCGAGCCCGACCGGCCAGAGCAGCCGCCGCACCGCCGCGCCGGGACGGCGCAGGTCGTCGGCGCCGTTCGGGGCGCGGCCGAGCGCGGTGGCCGCCCCGGACGGGACGGGCCCGCGCCGCGTCCGCTCCAGGACGTCGCCGTCCCGGTGGGCGAGCGGGAGGCCCAGCGTGTCCGCGAGCAGGGCCGCCGCGGTCTCCGGGCGGGCCGCCGTCGCGGGCGCCCCGGTCACCCGCGCCGAGAGCGCCGCCTCGCGCGACCGGGGCGCGTAGCCGCTGGACACGGTCTCGGTGTTGTTGGTCGGGGTGCCGGGCGGGACGAACCCGAGCCCGACCGTCGCGGCCTGCGCCTCCAGCAGCTCCGACAGGATCGTGGCGCCCCGCGCGGGGGTGGCGCCCTCGTCCACGCCGTACACGGCGAGGAACGCGACGTGCTCGGTGACGCCCTCGACGACGGCCGCCATCCCGGCGTCCACCGCGGCCTGGAAGTCAACCAGCCAGCGCATGCCCTCGTCGACCGGAGGGTCCTCGTCGGTGAGGGGGCGGGCGGCGTCGTCGCCGGTCCGGACGGGCGACGGGCCGACCGCCAGGTCGGGCCGCACCTCGTTGGGGAAGTCAGCCTCGATGCCGCGCCCCCCGGCGAAGCGGGCGAAGAAGCGCCAGCGGGTGGGCAGCGCCCGGGCGCGCGGTGCCCGCATCCAGGTGCCGGTGCGTTCGAGGGGGCCGGGGAAATTCCCGGTGGCGTCCGGCTGCATCACCCGGGCGATCCAGGTGGCACGGGGCGCGCCGTGGTACCGGACGAGCTCCTCCCAGGCGTCCGGCTCGCCGCCGCGCTCCCAGTAGCGGCGGCCTTCCCGCCGCTCCGCCGCGGTCAGCTCCGCCTCGTGCGAGTCGACGTGGATCTGGTCGGGGTAGACGCGGACGAGCAGCCGGGTGCCGTCGAACCTCGTCTCCAGCCGGACGGGCAGCAGCGTCACCGGGTACCGGGTGGACAGCGTCCACGCCGCGGCCGGGGCCTGCTCGGTCAGCGGTCGGGTCATCGGAGGGCTCCAAGGGCTCGCAGAGTTCCAGCGGTTCCGGCGAGGGCGGCCGGCTGCGGGTCGGGTGGCAGCAGGTCGCTCGCGTGCCGGGCGACGAGCGCGGGGCGTTGGAGGACGACGCGGGCCATGTCGGCGGCGTTGCGGCCGAAGACCGCGCCGTCCAGGGGCTCGCCGCCGAACCCGCCCGCGCCCGGCGACAGGAACCGCGCGTCCGCCGGGAGGTGGCCCCAGTGCAGGTCGTCCCAGTGGGCGCCCGACCAGGGCGTCCCCGGCACCCAGTCCTCGGGCGGGTCGTCCACGCCGAAGCGGGGTGCGGTGGGCTGCTCGCGCAGCAGGAAGAAGTACCCCGGCCTTCCGGCGGCCGGGTCGGCGTCGCCCCGGGCCTGCCCGGCGGTCAGCGGGAAGCCGAACAGCAGCAGGTCGGGGTCCAGCCGGGCGTGGAAGATCGGCGGGATGTCCGGGCCGGTGACGTCGCGCCGGCCGGCGGCCGTCCACGTCGCCGCGCGCATCGTGACGGCGGTGGCGGGGTAGCGGCGCAGCACCTCGCCGCGGACGACGAGGATCAGCGACCGCTCGTCCGGCCCGCCCACGGCGGTGAGGTGGGCGCCGAGCGGCCCGGCGCCCCACGCGGGGTCGGTGAACGGCGGGATGTCGGTCAGCGGGGCGCCGGCCGAGACCGCGTTCCGCACGTCCCAGAACTGCCGGAACCAGGTGTTGCGCGGGTCGGCGGGGAACTCCCGCCACAGCATCTCCCGGCTCGTCTCGTGGTTCAGGCCCACCATGAACGCCTCGATGAAGCGCGGGTTCGCGGCCAGCGCGGTCAGCGTCTCCGGCGCCACCTCCGGCAGGCCGGGGACGACGTTCTCCTGCGACAGGCCGCGCAGCAGCTCGTAGGCGGGCACGTTGAACGCGACGCCCGCGAGCAGCCGCCGCAGCGGATCGCCGGTGTCGGGGATCGCCGAGGCGAGCGGCCCGTCGCCGAGCCTCAGGCCGTCCAGGACCTTGGGCGGCACCGTGTCCTCGGGCCTGAGCCGGTCGCGGACCGCCGCCGCCGTGGCGTCCACCGGGACGGCCTCCCCGCGCGCGTCCCGCGCCAGGGCCTGCGCCGGGGCGAGGTACCGCTGGTGCCGCAGCGCCGCCTTCATGAAGTCGTCGCCCATGGCGGCGCGGTCGGCGACGAGGCTCGGCCGCAGGTCGGCGAGCGCGACGCCGCCGCCCCGGACGGACGCGCCGGGCAGCCGGTCGACGGGGCGCGACTCGCCCCAGCCGGTCGCGATCCCGTCCGGGTCGAGGTCGAACCCGATGCGGTAGGCGGCGTCGTTGCCGTCCGCGGTGCTCCCCACCCGGTAGACCAGCAGGTCGGGCCGGCGCGTGCCGCTGAAGTCGGCGACGACGATCCCGGCGCCGTGGTCCCAGCCGGCCTCCCGGTCCTCGGGGACGGGGACGGGCGCGCTCCAGCCGCCGAGGACGACGCCGCGGCGGTTCAGCGTCCGGCCGACGCCGTACCGGGCGACGGTGCGGCCCCACTCGTTCCCGCCGGTCCACAGCACGACCAGGTCGGGCCGCAGGTCCTGGCTGAGGTCGGCGACGTCCACGGCCACGTCGCCGAGCCCGCCGACCGTGTAGGGCAGCGTCACCGTGTCGCCCCAGCCGCCGGTGACGGCGCCGTCGTCGGAGATCCGCCAGCCGATCCGGTAGCAGATCCTGTCGCCGGAGGTGTAGACGAAGACCAGCTCGGCCCGGCCGTCGCCGTCCAGGTCGGCGAGCGCGATGTCGGCGCCCCGGACGGACGCGCCGACCGGGTCGTGCACGGGACGCGGCGCGCCCCAGCGGGCGGGCACGCCCTCGGCGTCGAGGTCGAAGCCGACCTGGTAGGCGACGTCGCCGAGCACGTTGCCCAGCACCACCATGGCCTGCGGGCCGGACGCGGTGATCCGTCCCACGGCGACCGCCATCACCTCCACGTCGATGCCGCCGAGGTCGGGGCCGGTGCGGGCGGCGGAGAACCCGCCGAGCCGTCCCTCCGCGTCGAAGCCGTGCGCGACCCGGTGCCGGACGTGCCCGGCGCCGCCCTCGCGGGAGAAGTCCGCCACGATCAGGGACGAGAACAGGCCGACGCGGGCCGCCCACCGATTCTCCGGCGGCGGGACGTCGGCCGGCGCGCCGGCGCCCCGCAGGTCCCGGGGGGCGCCGTGGTCGCGCCACTGGCCGTTGTGGTCGACCGACACCAGCCGCCCGTCGGCGGCGACGGCGAACAGCTCGCTGTCGCGGCCGGGGCGCAGCGCGACCGGGCCCGGCTGCCGGAGCGCGAGCCCGCCGGACGGCGGGCGCAGGCGCGTGCCGCTCCAGTTCCACTGGTCGGCGACGGAGTCGATCCGGCAGAGCGAGAGGTCGTTCGGATCGGCGTCGGAGACGACGAGCACGCCGATCGTGGGGCGCCCCGAGAAGTCCTTGCCGCTCTGCCGCGCCACGGACACCACGGACGTGCCGTCGTAGGGGCGCCACGCGTTCGCGATCGGGCGGAGGTCGCCGCGGGTGATGATCAGGTTCCCGTCGACGGAGGCGTACGCCATGCCCTTGAAGGCGCCGTAGTCGGGATAGGCGGCCGAGAGGTTGCCGTTGACGAGCGGCACGGTGCCGTCCCCGACGTTGAGGTCGGTCCACAGCGCGGCGCCGGTCCCCTGCCGGACGCACGCGTGGAGCCCGCCGAGGTTGGTCCTGACGTAGAGGAAGCCGCGGCCCCGGGTCGCGAGCGGCCCGACGGCCACCTCCTTCGGGCTGATCGTGGACGGCTTGCCGAGCGCCCGCCACGTCCAGGCGGCGGTCGCCGGATCGAAGTCGCAGGCGTGCAGGCCGCCGTCACCGCCGATCACGTAGACGCCGGTGCCGTGGGCGAGCGGATCGCTCCGGACGCCGTTCGGCGGGTACCCGCGGTCCTCCCACGCCCAGGCGCCCGGCACCCGGTCCCAGCGCCGCTCCCACAGCCGCCCGTCGGCCGTGCGGACCAGCACGCGGACCGGCCCGCCGTAGTCCAGCGCGGCCCCGGGGGACACCACTTTCTGACCGCTGGGCGGCAGTCCGTGGTCGTACCAGAACCAGCCGCCCTCGACCAGGCGCCGCTCGAACAGATGGCCGTCGTCCGTCGCGGCGAAGAACCGGCCCTGCACCATGTCGCCGCCGGCGGTGGCGAGGGTCCGCGGCACCTCATCGGACACGCCGGCCGGGACGCTCGCGGCGGCGACCGCGGCGCTGTGGGCGGTGTCCCACCAGGGGTCGGCCATCGCGGCGCGGATGGACGCCTCGTCCAGCGTTCCCAGCGGCCGCCCGGTCACCTGCTCGAACGGCGCGCCGCCCGCGGGGACGTCGGCGGGCGGGACGGCCGTGTCGCCGGTCGCGAGCCGCTCCACGGCGGCCGGCGCGGCCCCGGCGCGCCGGGCCAGGGGGCCGCGCGGCCGCAGCAGCCGGCGCATCGGCACCGACGTGGCGGCCCGCAGCCCGGCGTTGCCGGCCAGCTCGTCGCCCACGGTGGGCGGGTCGCCGGACGGGCCCGCGGCGGCGCGGGCGGCGCCCCCGGACGACGCCGGCGGGGCCTCGACCGCGCCGAGCACCGGCCGGGCGACGGTGAGCATCTGCGCGTCGCCGAGGGCCCGGCCGGGCTGCCTGGGGTCGAGCCGCTTGGCGTGCAGCGCGGCCGACACCTCCCGCGCCGCCTGCCCGGCCAGCAGCCGCTCGTTCAGGTCCCGGACGGCGGCCGCGGCCTCCCACGCGGCCGCGGCCAGCTCCTCCTGGTGCCGCCGCACGACCTCGGTGCCGAGCGCGGCGGCGGCCCGGTGGCGCGGATCGAGGTTCAGCTCCCGCAGCCACTCCGGCTCGCCCGCGGGCAGGCCCGTCGCCGCCGCGTGGGCGGCCCCGTACAGCGGCGGGGTGAGCCATTCGCCGGTGTCCTGCAGGAGCAGCTCGATGACCTGCCGCCAGGACGCCCGGACTCCCTCGTCCCAGACGGTCGGTTCCATCGCCGGTGAGGCGAGCGCGCCCTCGAAGCCGAGCACCGAGGTGCCCTCCCGGCCCGCGGGCTCGGTGACGGGCAGGCCGCCGCCGGGCGCCGAGACGTCCACCGGCCGCTTGCCGACCTCGGGCGGCAGCGGGCGCGCGCGCAGCCTGCGGACCAGGGACTCGAAGTCGCCGTCCGGGCCGGTCGTGAACGACCAGTGGTGGTAGGCGGGCAGGACGACGACGTCCCCCGGGTCGGGCTTCGGGGACCCCGGCCCCCAGGCGGGCGCCAGCTCCCCGGCCTGCGGAGCCCGCCCGCCCGTGCCGGCCAGCCGCCCCGCCTCGAAGGCGGGGACCACCGCCGCGTGGTAGCGCGTGCCCGCGCGGAGACGGCGGGGGCAGACGAGCCGCGACAGCGTGCGCTCGGGGTGGTCGCGCAGGACGTCCTCGACGTCGTCGCCGTCCCCGGTGACCAGCACCTGGGCGTGCGCCCACGCCCACGACTCCCCCAGCGGCGGCAGCTCGCCGACCTCGCAGGTGAGGGTCGGCAGCGCCCCGGCGGGCGCGGCGAGCTCCGCGTCCGCCGCCGGGACGGCCACCAGGACCAGCCAGGGGCGGAGCCGCCCCTGGCCGTCGGCCTCGGCGGGGGTGAACGCCCAGGGCAGGTCGGGACGGTCGAACTCCACCGCGGCGAACAGGGTGTCCTCCGCGCCGTCGGTGCCGGGCGCCGGGAAGCTCCGGATGATCTGGCGGTCGTCCAGGCCGGTGACGTCGCCGGGGCCGTGGATCACCGCGGTGGTGGCGGCGGGGACCACCCGCCCGTCGTCGGCGGTGAACTCCACGCGCAGCGGGATCTCGCCGCGCACGCGCGGCAGGGGCCCGGTCCGCGGGTCGGTCCCGGTGACGGCGCGGGCCAGGCCGTCGCGGACCCAGGGCAGGAAGCGCAGTCCGGCCGCCATGTCAGGACACCTCCGAGTGGTCGATCCGGGCGGCGAGCGGCCGCGCGGCGAAGCGGGCGGAACCGGTGCTCCGCGTCCGGGCGTTCGCGGCGGGACCGTTCCCGGCGAGCGCGGCGAGCAGGGCGCCGTCGCGCGCCGCGGAGCGCCCGGCGCCGTCGCGGAGGGCGGCGCCCTCGGGCAGGGGACGGCCCGCCGCGTCCGGGTCGTCGATGACGATCCGGTCGTAGGACTCGTCGCCGCCCGCCGCGGCGAACACGGTCAGCGCGGCGTCCGGGAGGGCCGTCCCGGGCCGGGCCACGAGCCTGCGGCCCGCCTCGCGGCGCTCGGACTGCGGCCGCTCGACCATCTCCGGCATCGTCAGGTCGAAGAACTGGCCCGGCGCGTAGTAGTCGTGGATCGGGTCGCCGAGGTCGCCGGGCTCCCCGCCGAGGGTGAACGAGGTGACGTCGAAGCGGCGGGCGCCCTGGACGCGGCTGGTGCCGATGCGGTCCAGGTCCACGCCGAGCGGCAGCAGGTTCTGCCGGACGCCGAGGACGGTGCCCGGGTGCATCGCGATCTGCCCCGCGGTCGTCTCGGGAGCGGTGAGCGCGGCCATCTCCCCGCCGGTGTCCGGGGTCGTGACGTCCCAGGTCGCCGGCTGCTTGAGCGTCTCCAGCAGCAGGAGGGCCGCGTCGACGAACGCCTCCCGCTCCTTCTCGGCCGGGTCGCCGAGCTCCTTGTCGAAGCGCTTGCTGATCTCCCAGCAGAGGAGGTGGACGCTGACCTCGCCGTGCGCCCGCCAGGGGCCGGGACCGCTGATCCCGATGAGGAGGGTGAGGGCGAGCAGGGTCCGGTCGCCCCACTTCACCGACACCGTCGCGCCCAGCTCGGCCGTCACCCAGAACGGCTTGAACTGGATGGCCGCGTCCAGCCAGGCGCGGCCGTCGACGCGCAGTTCCCAGAACTCGAAGTGCAGGTTGAGCGCCCCGCCGAACTGGACGCTGTTGCTCGTGACGGCGAGATACGCCTCGACGCGCAGCAGGTCGTTGCTCTTGTTGAAGTTGATCGAGAAGCGCTTCAGCTCCGGGAAGCCCACGGGCGGGGGAAAGGCCGGGTGGAAGCCGCCGATGGAGACGGCGAAGTTCTTCTCGCCCTTCCACCGCAGCCGCAGCGCCATGTCGCCGCTGACCGGGCGGCCGAACAGCTTGGAGTCGACGAGGCTGCCGTCGAGGGACACCTCCCCCGCGTCGGGGTCGAGCGTGCCGACCACGTCGAGCTGGAACTTCCCCGCCTCCTGGAAGTTGATCAGCAGCCGGCCCAGCACGATCAGCCGGATCGGCTCCGGGAACTCGATCATGATGCCGAGGTCGGCGCGGACGACGCCGGCCAGCCACTCCAGCCGGGCCATGATCCCGACGAGGGTGCCCGTCGGGTCGGGCGGGAACATCCGCCCGAGCGTGGCGACGACCGCCGGGGCGTTGCCCACCGGATCCGCCGGGAACAGCACCGCGTCCAGGCTCCGCGAGCGGGTCGCGTTGCGCAGCTCCTCCAGGTTGGCGCGGCGGTTGAGGCCGAGGACGGCGCCGAGCCCGGTGAGGGTGATGCCGGCCGGCAGCACCAGGCCGGGGCGCCACTGGAACGACCCGGACACCAGCAGCGAGTAGCTCTCGCCCCCGTCCCGCCCGGTGAGCGGCCTCCCGTCCGCGGTTTTCGTGTTGAGGACGGCGACCGCCTGGAGGCGGAACCCGCTCGAACCGGGCGCGATGCTGCTCGCCATCCCGAACTGGAACGCGCCCGAGTACATGCCGCGCGGCTCGTCGATGGACAGGTAGCCGCCGCCGTCCACCACGCCGAGCAGCAGGTGGAGCCCGAGGCCGGACGGCGCCTTGAAGCGCGGCGCCAGGTTCGCCCGGCCGAGGTTGCCGCCGTCGGCGGGGAAGGTGAGGTCGGCGGCGACGCCGACGTCCTCGACCACCGCGGTGAGCCGGCCCAGCCGCACCGAGACGGTGGCGGTCGCCCACGCGGAGACCGCCTCGTCCACGAGGGACGCGTCGACGCCGATCCGGACGAGCTCCGGGCTCACCCCGAGCACGGTGCCGTGCACCGGGAACTCCGCGACCAGGCCGGCGGCCCCGGTGAGGTGCAGGCCGGCGCGGTGCGACCACGCCACCCCGAGCTCGAACGGGATCGACACCTTCTCGTGCGGCAGGACCCGCTTGACGAAGCCGTCGCCGTCGCCGCCCGCGAGCACGACCTCCGCCCGGCCGGCCCGCACGCCGACCTCGATGTCGTCGCGCCCGGCGCCGAGCGCGGCGCGCAGGGCGAGCACCAGCTCGCCGACCGCCAGGTGCACGCCGTCGGGCGCGCCCACCACCCAGGCCGGGCCGTCGGGCGCCGAGATCCGCGCCACCTCCGCCGCGACCCGCACCGCCGGGTCCGCGCCCGCCACCGTGACACCGCCCGGACCGAACGCGAACGCTTCGGCGGACACCTCCAGGTCGCCGCTGACGTTCCAGCCGCCGGCCCGGCCCGCCACGTGCGCCGCCAGCCGCGGGACGACGACCAGGGCCGGCCTTCCGTCGATGAGGCCGAGGCCGAAGCTCGCCCCGAGCTCCACCTCGTCCCCGCCGTCCGCGTCCGGGATCCGGGCGCGCACCGACAGCAGGTGACCGGCGAGCCGCGCGCCGTCCGGCCCGAGGTCGGGGCCGACGCCGGGCCGGACGCCGCAGGCGGCGTCCAGGCCGAGACCGCGCAGCAGCTCCGCCGCCCTGGGGAGGATGCGGGCCGCGGCCCGGTCGACCGCCTCCGGCGTGTCCAGTCCGTCCGGCACGTACAGCGCCCGGAAGTACGCGCCGGGGTCGGACAGCAGGTCGATCAGCCGGTCCGGGTGGACCTCGGTCCGGCGCCGCGGCAGCCGGATCGGGTTGTCCCCGGGCGGCATCGGCGGACCGGGCTCGGCCTGGTCCGCCGCCGGGGTCACGATCCCCAGCAGCACGGCGGCCGGCAGCGTCCAGCGGGCGCGGCGCGCGAGGTAGGCGGCCGGGAGATGGTTCAGCAGGTCGCCGAGCATGGCGTCGAACAGCGCGTCCGGCACCTCGCCGCCGACCTTGGGCGGCAGGGCCTTCAGCGGCCCGGCGGCCTCGCCGAGCTTCTGGAACGCCTTGATCAGCCCGCCGAGCGAGTCGCGCGGCAGTTCGGCGGCGGCCTCGGCCATGTCCTTGACCGCGCGGTCGATCCCGTCCGCCCACTCCTGGAAGGCCTGCGAGTCGTAGCCGATCAGCGGGCCCAGGTCCCAGCCCAGCGCGCGCAGCAGATGGTTGCGCCGCCACGGGTCGGCCGCCGACCGCGCCGGCTCCACGAAGAGGGCGAACTCGGTGAGGATCTGGGCGAGGACGCCGCGCTCGGGGTCCCCGGACACCGCCGTGGCGCTGTCCGCTGCCGGGTCCGTCTTGTCCGTCACGGCTGCCTCCTGGGCAGATCGTCGGTGTCCAGGCGCAGGGAGCGGCGCAGTCCGGACAGGTTCCGCTCGGCGGGAGGCAGTGCTTCGATCGGCAGGGTGTAGGGGGTTCCGGTGGGCCAGGAGGGCCAGTTCCGCACCGAATCGACCGGTGCCGCGAGCGCGGCGCGCGTCGCCGTCGCGCGTGCCAGCGCGGCGATCAGCGCGGTCTCGTGGTCGTCGGTCCAGTCGTGGGCCGGACCGGAGAAGTCCGGGCCGGTCGCCTTCGCGGCCTCCAGCACCTGGTGCAGGGGCGTCGCGGCCCGTCCCGCGAACCGGCTCTCGGGCGGCTCGGCCGCGCCCGGGTCGGCCGCCGACAGGACGAACCCGGGTTCGAGCAGGTGCGCGCAGCCGAGCATCCCCGCCGCCCGCTCGGAGGTGAACAGGTCCCCCACCCGCGCCGGGCGCGGGTTGCCGTCGGCGCCGCGCACGTACTGCACGGTCGAGGGCGCCGCCGGGCCGTCCCACGGCGCGGCGAGCAGGTCGTGCAGCCGCTGCCGCGCCGCCTTCCAGAAACCGCGGCGGACCGCGGCGTCCGTCCGGGTCGCGGTGACGAACCGGTGGATCCAGTGCCAGTCGCGGAACACGCCCAGCGTGAACGCGTGGGTCAGCGGCGCGCCCGGCCTGCCGTTCTCCGCGGTGAGCGTCGGGCGCGACCTCGGCACCCGCAGCCCCGTGTCGAGCAGCCCGGCGCCGTCGGCCCCCCAGCCGGGCAGCGGGACGAGCCCGCCGCCGCCCGTCAGCGAGTCGAACGCGTCGCGGTCGGTGGCGCGCAGGAAGGCCAGGTAGGCCCACAGCTCCCCCGACCACTCCCGCTGCTGCCGCACGGTCGTGGTGGGCGGGAACGGTCCGTCGCCCGCCCAGCCGAACGGCCCGAGGCGCAGCAGCGCGGCGTCGTTGGCGGTGACGGCGTCGAACCAGGCCCCGGCCGTCGCCTCGGCGACGCCCCGCAGCACCTTGAACGTCGACAGCTGCTTCGCCACGTGCTCGTCGGACCGGCCGGCGACGAGCTGCGGCAGCGTCGGCCCGGACGGCCCGTCCGGCAGCCGCGGCAGCAGGTGCTCGGGCAGCAGCTCCGAACGTCCCGGCGCCACCGGCCCCGCCCCCTCCGGATAGGACGGGTCGACGGCGACCGCGCCGAGCGGCGTCAGCTCCGGATGGCCGGGCGGCGCCGGGCCGACGGCGGCGCCGGCGACGTCCCGCGCGAACAGGGTGGTGGACGCCGAGGCCTGCCCCGCCCCCCACACGTTGGCGTCGACCAGCTCGACCAGGGTCGTCCCGGCCGTCCGCCAGCCCTCGACCACCACCGGGCAGCGCCACCGGTTCCGCTTCCACCTCGCGATCGCGAGCTGGGTGGGCAGGTCGGCGACCCCGCTCGCCGGGCCGACGTACCGGTCGGCGTCCGGCACGTCCACCGGCTCCAGGCGGTCGGAGTAGCGGACGGCGGCGACGCCCGTGTCGCGGGCCGCGCGGGCGCGCCGCGCGTAGGTCTGGAACTCCCGCACCATGCGGACGGTGTCGGTGTCGTAGGTCCCGTAGCGGGGCGGCGGGGCCCCGAAGCCGAGTTCGGCCAGGTCCTTCTGCAGCCGCTCCACGGCCGTCCCGGCGGAGACGGAGGCGGGGCGGCGCAGCCCGTCGTAGACGGCCTCGTCGCCGCCGCGCGCGTCGTGGTCGTACTCCCGCAGCACGAAGCCGTAGGGGATGTCCTCGGTGAGGGACGGACCGAACTCCATGCCGACCTCGAACGTCGTCAGCGGGCCCGGCTCCGGCCGGTCGTCGAGATGCCACCAGAGGATCTGCGTGGCCTTCTTGGCCTCCCCGTCCCCCCACGAGAAGCGCAGCTCCCCGAGGTTGCAGTAGCCGACGATCTCCTTGCCGCTGCCCCAGTCGCCGAGGTAGCCGTCGAAGTCGCGGGACGCCGCCAGGTACTCGGCCAGCGCCTCCGGCCCGGTCCTGCCAATCGGGTCGCCCACCGGGACCGGCGTCCCGGCGGGCCGCCGCGGATCGTCCTCCACGTGCCGGACGAACCGGGAGGCCAGCCGCCATTCGGGCTTGACGGTCAACATCCGTCCCGGGGTCAGCTCCCCCACCGACGGCTTGCCCT
Organism: Actinomadura sp. NPDC048021; assembly: GCF_040653135.1. NCBI lineage: Bacteria > Bacillati > Actinomycetota > Actinomycetes > Streptosporangiales > Thermomonosporaceae > Actinomadura > Actinomadura sp. NPDC048021. The sequence goes on along the minus strand of NZ_JBEZJQ010000011.1, from coordinate 128,428 downwards.
GCACCGACCAGCCGACCGGGTCGCCGCCCGTCAGCGGCACCTCGACGCCCACCTGCCGGCGCGCCCCGCCGCGGTCCTCGGCGGCCCAGCCGACGTAGTGCAGGTGCGGGACGTCGTCGCCGACCTCGAACCCCGTCCAGTTGAGCAGCGTGGTCTTGAAGTCCTGGTTGCGCAGCGCGCTCGCCACGAACGTGGCCAGCACCGCCTCGGTCCGGTTCTCCCCCTCGAACGGCTTGCTCCGGTCGGGGCCGCAGGCGTACGGGAGCACCGCCGAGAACCGCGTCCGCTCCGCGAAGCCGTAGTGGACGTCCCCTCCGAGCAGGACGAGGCGGCGCCGCCGCACCCCGTCCTCGCCGGGCGGCGCCGCGGCGCAGAGCCGGCCGATCGTCTTGTGCATCGACGCGTCGTCGTGGAACCAGGCGTCCTCCGCGTCGGCCTCGTACCGGCCGCCGACGGCCTTGGCGAGCGGCTGCACGATCTGCTCGACGACCGGCACCCCGAGGAACGCGGTCGGCTGCGCCACGATCGTCACCGCGTCGTCGCCGAGCGGCGGCTCCGCGGCCAGCATCGCCTCCATCGGGCCGTCGTCGTACAGCAGCACGCCCCGCTGGCCGAAGTACCGGCGCCAGGTCCGGGTGTCCAGGACGACGAGCTGGTACCGCGGCCACGTGATCGTGTAGTGGTACGCCAGCATGTCCGCCGCGGGCGGCTTCACCTGGACGCCGTACTTCAGCTCCAGGGGCAGCCCGAGGGCGGTGCGCAGCGCCGCGTCGTCCGCGGCGCCGGGCGCGGCCAGCCACCGCTCCAGGGCCCCGAGCACCGCCCGGCCCGGCCGCCCGTCCGCGAACCGGTCGGGCGTGTTGCCCCACCCCTGGAACACCGAGTAGGCGGCCAGCGCGTTGCGCACCATCCGCCGGCCGAGCCCGTCGGCGATGACGGCCCTGGTGATCCAGTCGGTGCCGATGTTCCAGTCGTCGGAGACGTCGTGGTCATCGAAGATCATGTACGTCGGGGTGTGGGCCAGCGCCCGGCGGACCAGGCCGAGCCCCTCGCGGAACTCCTCCAGCCGCGGCGCGGCCTCCCGCCACCGGACGAACCGTTCGGCGATCGCCTTCTGGTGCTTGAACGGCCGGTACGGCAGCCCCCGCACGATCAGGCTGTGGACGTCCTCGCCGGGCCTGCGCCGCGCCGGGTCCTTCAGGACCGCGGTGTCCTCGGGGAAGACGTCCTCGAACCGCGGGACGGTCTCGTCCCAGAGCACGTCCGACCAGACCAGCAGGTACATCCCGGCGTACTCGCGGAACGACATCAGGTGGCTGTCGCAGTGGCCGGAGGTGAAGTGCGCCTGCCCGTGCACCACGTCGGCGCGCAGCCCGGGACGCAGCGCCGTGTCGGCCGGGCCGCCGTCCGCCGGCAGGGTCTCGGCGGCCATCCCCAGCCGCGCGGTGACCTGCTGGATCATCACCAGCAGCGGGTCCGCCACGTCGTCGGCGTAGATCTGGTCCCCGGTCATGATCATCTGCTGGGGCCGCAGGCGCGGGTCCCCGACGTTCACGCGCACGACGTGGTCGAGCGACGGCAGCAGGTCGTACCCCTCGCCGTGGGGCTTGCGGCACGACCCGTGGAAGACGCGCAGGTCGTTCGGATCGTCCGGCGGCGTCGGGAAGGTCGGGTAACCGGGACCGTCCGGGTAGGTGAGCGCCCGCGCCGCCTCGGCCGGGTCGGCGTGCACGACGCCCGCGGCGAACAGGCTCCCCCGGTCGCCGCCGAAGTCGAGGTCGTAGCCGTACAGCCGCCCCCCGGCCAGGGTGCCCTGCACCGTCACCGCCACGACGTGGAGGGACTCTCCTAACCGGACCGTCGGCGCCGCGGCCGACATCTCCGGCGCGCCTCTCGGGTACTCCGACCCGTCCCCGACCGGGAACACCTTGAGCGTCGCCTGGCAGCGTTCCCGCACGCCGACGACGACGGTGACGCTCGTCCGGTCGACCCGCCGGACCATCGGCCCGAACAGTACGAACGGCGTCGTGGAAGCGGTCCTGCCCAACTGTGGCCCCCTCACATGCGCAGGGGAGCCTCGCCACGAGAAAGACCGGGTTCCCACACCCGCCCGCCCGGCCGCCGCCGATCACAACGGACTCCCCCTGAAGTCCGCCCGCCCGGCAGAACGCCTCAAGGGCGCCGTCCGGAACGAACGCCCCAACCCTGCCGCCGGCACCCACCCCCGAACATCCCTGACCTCAGGTATCTCCACGGCGGCATTGCCGGGCGGCGGTTACCGCGAGTCGCGTACGCGTTGCACTAGGTCTTCGGCGGCTGTTCGCCAGTGGGGGTGGTCGAAGGTGAAGCCTGATTCGAGGAGGCGGCCGGGGACTACGCGGCGGCTTTTCAGGAGGAGTTCGGTGTCCGTGCGCAGGGCGAGCGCTCCTAGTTCGGCCATCCATCTCGTTGCGGGCAGGCCTACCGGGACACCCCACGCGGTGCGCAGTGTCCGCATCAGGGAGCGCTGCGGCAGGGGGCCGGGGGCGGCGAGGTTCACCGGGCCGGCGATGTCGTCCCTGGCGATCAGGAACTCCACCGCGCGGACGAAATCCCGGTCGTGGATCCAGGACACGTACTGCGCGCCGCCCGCGACCGGGCCGCCGAGGCCGAGCCTGGCCAGCCAGAGCAGGTAGTCGAAGACCCCGCCGCGATCGGGGCTCATCACCATGGCGGTACGCAGGGCGACCTTGCGGGTGGACGGCGTCTCGGCCTGGCGCTGCGCCCGCTCCCACTCCTTGGCGATCCTCACGCTGTAGGCCCAGTAGCCGGGGACGCCGGGCTCGGTGCCGCCGATCACCCCGGTCGCCTCGTCGTTGGGCGCGTCGAAGCGGTGGGCGTAGACGGTGGCGGTGCTCATCTGGAGCCAGACCGAGGGAGGCTTCGCGGCCCCGGCGATCGCCGCGCCGACCACCCGGGTGGAGCGCACCCGTGAATCCATCATCGCCTGAAGGGTGGCCGGCGTGTAACGGCAGCTCACGCTGCGCCCGGCGAGGTTGATCACGACGTCGCCACCGTCGATCGCCTCGGTCCAGGGGCCGAGCGTCTCGCCGTCCCAGCCGACCTCGTGGGCGTGCGCCGGGCGCCTGGTCAGGACCACGACGTCATGGCCGGCGGCGGACAGCGCACGGTTCAGGACCGCGCCCACCTGCCCGGTCCCGCCGGGCATCACGATTCTCATCTGCTCTCCCCCGCCTCGCGACACGAGCCCCACTCATTTGAACACGTTCAATACTCGGCCGCAAGAAGATCCGGGGGCCGATGGCGGGCGGAAGGCCGGGCCGGGATGATGTCGGGATGATCCGCTCCCGGCTCGGTGCCGCTCTCGTGCTCCTGGTGTCCGCGGCGGGGGCCGGCTGCTCCAGTGCCTCGCCGGACCTTCCGTCGCGCGAGGGCCCGCCCGCGGCCTGGTCGCTGTCCGTGCCGACCGGCGAGAACACCACGGCGGTCGTCGGGCGGGTCGCGGTGATCGCCAACGACCGGGCGGTGCTCGGCGTCGACCCCGGGTCCGGCCGGGAGCTGTGGCGGGTGCCCTCCGGCGAGGACGACGAGGTCGACGTGGCAGGCGACCTGATCGTCCAGCGGCGGAAGAGCTCCACGGACGACCTGGTCCGGTTCAGCGTCATCGACCCGGCGAGCGGCGGAACGCTCTGGCAGGACGGCCCGGTCACGAAGGCGCGGGTCACGCGGGACGCCGTCCTCACCACCGCCTGCCGCGAGGGGGCCGACTGCGAGATCACCCGGAGGGATCTGCGCACCGGGAAGGTCCGCTGGAGGCTCGGGAGCGACGACGTCCGGTTGGCCGACACGGCGGTCGGGGTGCGGCGGCCGCTCGTCCCGGACACCGATCAGATCTTCGCCTCCCGCCGCGGCGACGACCGGCCCCTGCCCCCGCCGGGAGGGAAGAGCGCCGACGGGAGCGGCTGGTACTCGGTGGTGGTCGGACGGACGCTGATCAGCACGGACCACGACCCGCCGTCCGGCGACGAGAACTGCACGGTCACCGTCTCGGCGACCGACGCGGCGACCGCTCACCGCGCATGGACGAGCAAGGTCTACGCGGGTCGCGACGCGGGCGGCGAGTGCGGGAAGCGGCTCGCGCCGTCCAGCACCGGCCTCGACCTGATCGGCGAGGGGCGCCGGATCGCCGCGTCCACCGACACCGGCAGGCCGCAGGTCTTCGATCTCGCCTCGGGACGGACGGTCTGGCGCGGCGAGGCCCCGGGCGTCCCGATCGACGGCGACGGGCACGCGCTCCTGGTCCGCGAGCACGCGGACGCCGGCGCCCTCTCGCTGCTGGACTTCGCCACCGGCCGCGTCCTGTGGAAGGCCCCCGATCCCGGCCTGCCGGGGACGTCCGCCAGCTGGGAGACCGCCGTCACGCAGCGGCGCGTCGCCGTCAGCGGAGCCGAGGGCGACCACCCGTTCGTCCTCGTCTACGACGCGGCCACGGGCCGTCGCCTCGGCCGCTTCCCCGGCTGGCTGCAAGGGCTCGGGGACGACTGGGCGGCGATAGGCCACGGCGCCAAGGTGAACACGCTCACCTACGACTTCATCCGCGTCTGACTACCTGCCGGCGGCGTCCCCCGGGTCGGCGCCCAGGGCGCCCAGCAGGGTGCGCACGAGGGCCTCGCCGGCCTCGACCCGGTCGAAGCGCTGCGCGGAGACCTCTTCCATCGCGGCGTGCAGCAGCGCGTAGACGGTGCTGACGAGCCATTCCACGGGAAGGTCGGCGCGGAAGTCCCCGGCGTCCCTCCCCTGGACGATCAGCTCGCGGACGTGCGCCATCGGCGGGTCGTGCAGTCGCCGGACCTCCTCGGCCGGGAGTGTCCGGCGCGCGGCGTTGTACAGGCGGCCGAAACGGCCGATGAGCGGCCAGGTCGTGCGGATGAGGTGGGCGAAGGCGTCGGCGGGCGACCCGGTGCTCCGCGCGCCCTCGATGGTCTCCGTGCTCTGGTCGATCGCCCGCCGGAGGACGGCCCGGATGACGTCCTCCCTGGACGGGTAGTGCGCGTAGAGGGTGACCCGGCCGACGCCGGCGGCGCGGGCGATGTCGGTCATGCTCGCGTCCGGCTCGCGGGCGAACAGGTCCGTCGCGGCCGTGATGATGGCGGCGCTGTTGCGTTCGGCGTCCGCGCGGCGACGTCCGCCGGTCTCCGGTTCCGCCTTCGCTCGGCCGCCCGTCCTGCCTCCCATGGCCGACACCCTACGTCAAGTCGAACGCCGCTGTTCACTTTATGCCTCGCGCCGGTATACGTTAACCCGAACACTAATGTTCGGTTTATCGGCGACGCTCCGGTGTCCGCCGGGCTGGGAGGCCCCTCATGGCTCACGGTTCGTCCACCCGCGACCACACCGCGGCGCCACCGGATCCGCGCCGCTGGACGGCGCTCGCGCTGATCAGCGTGGCGCAGTTCATGCTGATCCTGGACGTCACGGTGGTGAACGTGGCGCTCCCCGACATCGGCGCCGACCTGGAGCTCACCCGCACCGGCCTGACGTGGGCGGTCACGGCCTACACGCTGTTCTTCGGAGGCCTGATGCTGCTCGGCGGACGGCTCGCCGACGCCTTCGGCGCCCGGCGCATGATGCTGGCCGGCCTGTCCGTCTTCACCGCCGCCTCCCTCGCCACCGGCCTCGCCCAGAGCGGGACGCTGCTGCTCGGCGGCCGGATCGCGCAGGGCGTCGGCGCGGCGCTGCTGTCCCCGGCGGCGCTGTCCACCGTCGCCACCACCTTCCACGGCCCCGAACGCCACAAGGCCCTCGGCATCTGGGGTGCGCTCGGAGGAGCCGGCTTCGCCGCGGGCGTGCTGCTGGGCGGCGTCCTCACCGCCGGCCCCGGCTGGCGCTGGGTGTTCTTCGTCAACGTCCCCGTCGGGCTCGCCCTGCTGGGCACGCTGCCGGCGGTGGTGCGCGGCCGCTCCGGCCGTCCCTCCGGGCAGCGGCTCGACCTGCTCGGCGCCGGCACGGTCACCGCCGCGACGGCCGCGTTCATCTACGGGATGACCAACGCCGGCGACGACGGCTGGTCCGGCTCCGGCACCCTCGTCCCGCTGGCCGCCGCCGTCCTGCTGTACGGCGCCTTCGGCTGGATCGAGCGCGCGGCGAGGACCCCGCTGATGCACGTGACCATGCTGGCCCGCCGTCCCGTGGCCGCCGGAGCCTTCCTCATGCTCGTCGCCTCCGGGCTGCTCATCTCCCTGTTCTTCCTCGGATCCCAGTACCTGCAGCACGCGCGCGGCATCAGCGCTCTGGAGACGGGCCTGCTGTTCCTGCCCGCCGCGCTCGGGACCGGCGTCGGAGCGCATGTCGGCGGACGGCTCGTGGGTTCCGCCGGCACTCGTCCCGTCGCCGCGGCGGGCCTGGCCCTGGTCGCCGCCGGCGCCGGCCTGCTGACCGGCCTGCCGGCGGACGGCGGAGTCGGCCTGGAGCTGCTCCCGGGCCTGGTGATCGCGGCCGCGGGCGTGGGGCCGGTGTTCGTCGCGGCGAGCGCCTCCGCCCTGGCCCACGTCGAGCACTCGGAGGCCGGCCTCGCCTCCGGCGTGGTCAACACCTTCCACGAACTGGGCGCGGCGATCGGCGTGGCGGTGGCGTCCACCGTCGCCGCGGCGGGCCTCGCGGACGTCCCTTCCATCGACGGCTTCACCACCGCGTTCACCGTGTTCGCCGTCGCCGCGGCGGCCGCCGCCGTCGTGTCCCTCTGGCTGGTACCGCCGGGCAAGCCGCGGATGACCGGGGGCCCGCACGCCCACTAGCTAGGTCAGGGGGCCGGTGGCGACGGTGATGGTGCCGCCGGGGAGCCAGCTGGTGCCGGTGTGCGCGTGTTGCGCCGGGGCTCTCGACGGCATGAACGTGACGAGGGAGGCCGCGTACAGGCGGGGCGGGCCGTCCGTTCCCTCGGGGCCGCGCCAGGCCCGGTAGCCGGCGGCGGTGGGCGTCTCGTCCGGAAAGCGGGCCCTCAGCTCGGCGGCGTAGCGGAGCGGGTCCGGGTCGCGCGGAGAGAAGCGCAGCGGGAGCATCTGGGCGGCCGGGATGGCCAGCAGCGGCGCGCTGAGCAGCCAGGGCGCCAGGTAGGCGCCCTGGCCGCGCAGGGTTCCCCGCGCCATCCGGCGGAGGACCGCGTCCGCGCTCGACCAGCCCGGGACGAGGATGACCGGACGGTCCGCGCCCGCGGCCGTGACCGTCAGCCCGGCCCGCGCGCTCGCCTCCCGGACGACCAGCGCCGCGGCCCGCGACCGGGGCGACCCGTCCCCGACCAGGTGGACGGAACGCACGCCGCGGCCGGCGAGGAACCCGACCGTCGCGCGGAGGGCCGCGGCGTCGGCGACGTCGAGCCGGTCGGCGGGGCACGGCACGGCCGTGTCGCCGCCCGCGACGAGGACGCCGAGGGCGGCGCTCGCGCATTCCGGGCCGTCCGTGCGGAGTCGCGGCGACGCGGCCGGGCCCTGCCCGGTGTCGACCGCGAGGGAGGTCGTCCGGCCGCCGGCCGCCAGGCGGATCCTGCTGCGGCCGGGCGGGAGCCACACCTGCCGCCAGGTTCCCGGCGCGCCCGGCATGCGCGCCGTGGCGCCCGCCGGGCCGCGGGACGTCCCCACCGAGACCGGACGGTCGCCGGTGTGGACGAGGTTCCAGCCGGGACGCTGCGGGGTCACCAGGATCGGCAGGCGCTCCCCGGCCAGGTCGACCTCGCGCAACAGCGGAACGCCGGGGGCGACCCGGTCCCGGACGACCGTGAGCGACCCGCCCACGGTGAGCACCGCGAGCGCGGCGGCCAGCACCGTGCCCGACGCGACGGAGCGCCGGGGGTGCCGGAGCGCGCGGGGCGTCGCGAGCGCCACCGCGCCGAGCGCCAGGGCCACGAGCACCCGGTCCACGGCCACCAGGTATCCGACCGCGGCCACGGCCGCGACGACCGAGACCAGCACCGTGACGCGGCGGGACGGCGGGCCGACGCGCGGCCGGAGCAGCGCGGCGCCCGCCACGACGGCGGTCGCGAGCAGCGCGACGACACGGATCGCCGTGGTCGCCCAGCCGCCGTCCGGCACCGCGCCGTGCCCGCCGTGTCCGCCGTCCGCCCACGCCGGGGAGGCGAGGAGCGGCAGCAGCGCCGCCGTCCCCGCCGCCACCCGCCGGACGTCAGCGGACGTCGGCATCGGAGACCGCGAACAGGACGCCGTGCGGCCGGGCGTCGCCGGTCTCGCCGTGCGGCCACGCGGCCCGGTTGAACTCCACGCACGGGCGGCCGGTGTTCTCGTCCTTGAAGCCGCGGTCGATGGAGAGCTGCTGCCGCGGGGAGATGTTCACCATGCAGACGCGGTGGTCTCCGTCGAACGGCGACGCGGCGACGAAGTAGTTCGCCATGACGAGCCGCGTCGGCTGCCGCGTCTCCTGGTAGTAGCCGCCGGGCCCCTGCCGGAAGTTGTCCAGCGCCGCCCAGTGCGGGCCGCCGGTCGTCGGGTCCTCGACGGGCAGGACGCTCACCAGGGACGGGCAGTCGGGCTCGGCGCCGCCGCGCGTGACCTCCTCCATGGTGTCGATGTTGCACCGCGCCTGCTTGCCCGCGCCGACGAGCTTGCGGATGTCCAGCACGTACACCATGCCGGTGTCCTTGCCGCCGGACGACTCGTCGCCCCGGCGCATGACGACGTGGTACAGGTAGCGGTCGTCCGCGCTGGTCTGCAGCCAGGAGCCGCCGTCCATGCCGACGCGGTTGTCCAGCTCGGGGGCGAGCCTGGTGAAGGCGGTCGTGTCGTCGAAGACCTCGCGCCACGTCGGCTTCGGGTCGGTGATGTCGGGGGTGTAGTAGATGGACGCCCCGCCCATCGTCGAGACGAACCCGCCCCGGTGGTGGCGCTCGTTGGTGAGCGCCGTCTCCATCACCACGCGCGGCTCCTCCTCGATGAGGAACGGTTCCTTGCGCGGGCCGTCCGGCAGGTGGGAGACCGACAGCAGCCTGGGCCGGTCGCGTTGCGCGATGTCGTAGATCCGCACGGTGTCGCGGGCGATGTAGAAGTCGGCGGACGGGATCAGCATCAGGCTCCGCACCTCGGCGAAGTCGCTGGTGACCAGCCGGTTCAGGTCCTCGCGCACCCGGATGCCGTGCGGGTTCGCGCAGGTAGGCGGGTCCACCTGCGGGATGCTGTGGCAGGTGTCGGGCTCGGCGGCCTCCGTCGCCGCCGGGTACTCGACCCGCACCCGGCCGCTCTGGTCGATCCGGAGCACCTCGCCCGGGGTGCCGGCCGCGCCGTTGCCCGTCCTGACCTCACCGTGCGTGTACGTGCACGGCCCGGGGACGTTGGGACCGCCCATGTAGGCGCCGTAGACGGTGCCGTCCTTCAGGGTCGTGAAGGCGTCCGGGGCCGTGCCGCAGGGGGTGTCCGTCGCGGTGACGACGCCGCTGAGCTTGATCTGGGGAAGCCTCGCGACGTCGAACACGTAGGTCGTGTCGCTGAGCAGCCCGCCGGCGTAGACCTTGTCGCCCTTGTGCCACACGTACTGCATGTGGTGCGGCTCGTTCTGCAGCAGCGGGCCGATGGTCGCGGTGTTGACGACCTTGCCGTAGTCGCGGGAGCCCTTCGTCGCGTCGATCACGGCGAGGAAGTCGGGGTCGGCGGAGCCCTCGACGTCGGACTTCCGGTGGGCGGCGTGGCCCGCGGCGCCCACCGGGCCGCCCGGGACGCTCGCGTCGCCCGTCCAGACCAGCAGCCATTCCTTCCGGTGGCCCTGGCCGTTCGTCCGGACGATGTGGTTCGTGACGGTGTAGGTGGTGCCGTCGCGCCCCTTGACGCTGGAGGTGCTGACGACCACGTCGCCGGCTCCGGCGTCCGCCCCTGCCACGGGCTGGAACGCGACCAGGCAGGCGGCCGCCGCCGCCAGCGCGATGAGAACGATCAACCTTCGGCGCAGTTTCGAGAACGGTTCAATGCCGACCATGGGCTTGTCCCCCGTGTTTCCGCAGGCGGGATCGCCGATCGGCGTCAATTTACTATACTAATTACTAGCTATCCAGAGTCGGACGCGCGGCACGCCGACCCCGGGACGGAAGGGCGCGCGGATTGCGTCCCGGCCGCCCGCGGGCCTCTGGACATGAAGGATTTCCGCGTCCGGGCCCATCGTTCCGCAACGGTGTTGCCGGCGGTTCGGCCGCCCCTCCGCCAAGCCACGGCTTCACGCGTTCCGCCGCGCACGGCCAGGGAGCTCACCTCGAACTCCGCAGGCAGACGGCTCCTACAGACCCGCTGGTCAGCGCATACATGGTCGCGCCGACCGCCGTCCGGCGGCCCGCCCGGCGATTCCACCATCCCACCGACGCGGAGTGAACTCATAAGTCAATGTCCCGCCGCGTTCTCGGCGCCCACCGCCGCGCAACATCCGGAAACCCGGCCACCGATCGCGCCGCGCCTCCCCGCCATTCCCCATAAGAACTGCTCCCGGCACGCGACTTTGCTACAAAATCTGCTAGCTGACCGAATCCGGCCGCCGTCCGAGGTTTGGGTTAAGCGCTTCGACGGATGCGCGGGTCGGGCGTCCCGCTCGGCGGCGCGACCCGGGGCGCCGTCGATTCCAGGGGCGCTGTCGATTCCGGGGGCGGGCGTTCGTGTAGAGGGTGACGGGCCCCGACCGGGCGGCCCGCACTACAAGGAAGGACCGGGCCGATGCGTTCGATCAGCGTCACGATGTTCGTCTCCCTCGATGGGGTGGTCCAGGGCCTGGGACGCCCGGACGAGGACACCCGCGGCGGGTTCGCCCACGGCGGCTGGGGCCCGCAGTACAACGACGAGGTGATGGGCCACGAGATGGCCAAGGGGATGGCCAACGCCGGAGACATGCTGTTCGGGCGCCGGACGTGGGAGGACTTCCTCAACGCGTGGGGCCGCGCCACCGACGGCAACCCGTTCAGCACGCGCATGAACGCGGCCACGAAGTACGTGGTGTCGAAGACGCTGGACGACGCGGACGCGTGGGAGAACTCGATCCTCCTGCGCGGCGAGGCCGTCGAGACGGTGGAGGAACTGAAGGCCCGGCCGGGCGGGAACCTCGCGATCAACGGCAGCGCCTCGCTGGTCCGGAGCCTGCACGCCGCCGGCCTGATCGACCACTACACGCTGCTGATCCACCCGCTGACCCTGGGCTCCGGCAAGCGCCTCTTCGAGGGCCCCGCCCCGCTGACCGAGTTCGACCTCACCGGCAGCGTCACCACCCCCAAGGGCGTCATCATCGCCCACTACACCCGCCGCCGCCCCCTCTCCGGCCAGCCGGAGTAGCAAGAATGTCACTCAATGCGTTCATCGACAAACGCCGCGATCTGCTGTTGCCTCCATAGAGGAAACGGGAAACACCGGGAGCCACTTGTCGGGCCTGCCTCGTTTCCCGCAGTCTTACCGGAGGTGGCTCCCGGACCCCGGACGGCAGTGATGGAGGGCGAAATGGTCCAGCAAGCCACCACATTCGGAGAGGAACTTCGACGGAGACGGCTGGCGGCCGGCTTCAGCCTCACCGGCCTGGCACAGCGGGTTCACTACAGCAAGAGCCAGCTCAGCAAGGTAGAACGGGGCCTCAAGGGCCCCAGCCGGGAGCTGGCCCGCCTCTGCGACGCCGCGCTCGGTGCAGCAGGGACGCTCGTCGCCCTGTGTCAGGAGAACCGCTCCAGGGACCAGATCACCGCAGAAACAAGTGCTGACGAGGAGGTGTGGATAATGCAGTTGTCACCGGACGGCCAGAGTCGGTTTCATCCGATAAGTCGGCGACAAGCGGTCATGGCAGGCGCCGCATCGGTCGCGGGGATGCGCATTGGCATCCCCGCCGCTCATACCGCAAAAGAGGACACTTCTCTTCTCGGATCGTATCGATCTCTATTTGATCAGTATCGGCAACTCGGTCAGGCCTCCAACGCCGGGCTCCTGGTGCCCGTCCTCATAGCCCAGACCCATGCTCTCCAGGAGCTGTCCCGCCAAGTGGGGGCAAGGACGCGTCAGGGATTGCTGCGGCTCGGATCCCGCTACGCCGAGTACATCGGCTGGCTGGTGCAGGAGAGCGGCGACGACGCCGGTGCTCTGTGGTGGACCCGGCGTGCCGTCGAGCTTGCCGACGCCAGCGGCGATCACAATCTCGCCGCGTATGCGTTGGTCCGCCGCGCACTCGTCACCCTCTACCGTGACGACGCCGAGCAGACGATCGGGTTGGCCCGGCGGGCGCAGACAGGCGGAGGACCACCCAGGATCCGCGGGCTGGCCGCGCAGCGGGAAGCCCAGGGACACGCGCTGGCCGGTGACTACGACTCGTGCATGCGGTGCCTGGAGCAGGCGCGCACGCTGCTCGCCCAGCATGCCGAGAGCGTGGAGTCACCGGTCATCGGCACGACGAATCTTCCGGATCCGGCCGAGATGGTCCGCGGCTGGTGCCTCTATGACCTGGGCCGGCCCGGCGCGGCCGCCCAGGTCATCGAGACCCAACTGGCGCAGTTGCCCGAGCGGGCCGTGCGCACGCGAGTCCGCTTCGGCGTCCGCGGCGCGCTGTCTCATGCCGCGGACGGTGAGATCGACCAGGCTTGCCTGCTGACCCGTGGACTGTTGAGGGACATCACCACGATCAGCTCGGCGACGGTCTCCGCCGACCTTCGTGCCCTGGCACGGACTCTTTCGCGTCACCCGAAGAACCCATCTGCGAGCGAGCTGCTGCCCGGACTCGGGACGGCGCTCAGAGCCGCTGCTCCGTAGTGAGGAGACCGGAATGCACATCGTCTTCGTCAACTACCGCACCGGCGACGGCGACGAGGCCGCCGCCCTGCTGGAGCGAGGTCTGTCCGACAGGTTCGGCCGGGAGAAGATCTTCCGGGCCACGACCTCCATCAGCCCTGGCCGGTCTTATCCGGAGGAGCTGCTGAACGCAGTGCGCCACTGCACCGTCCTGCTCGCCGTCATCGGCCCCGGATGGGCTCGCGATCCGCGGCTGCGGCTGGAGGACGACTGGGTCCGCCGGGAGATCCTGGAAGCGCGTGCCTCGGGAGCCACCGTGATCCCGGTGCTGAAGGGCCGGACGACCGAACGCCTGAAGACAACGGACCTGCCGACCGAACTGGAGCACCTGGCCGAGATCCAGTCTCTGCGGCTGGATCCCAGAGACTGCGAAGGCGAGTTGCGCCACATCGGCGATTACCTGGCCAAGCTTGTGCCGGAGCTGGGGCAAGCAGAGCAGGAGGCGGCCGGGCGTTCCGGCATCGCCGAAGTGCGCAACACCGTGAGCGCCCCCCGCGGGACGGTCAACCAGGGCCGCGACATCCGGGGTGATGTCGGCACCGTCGTCAAGGGCAACCACGGCCCGGTCCACGCCGGGAAGGGCGACATCAACCAGAACTCCCCTCAGTTCTCCGGCGATGGGGCGACCTACATTCAGGGCGACAACCACGGCGGCGTCAACCACCGCTTCGGCCGCACCCGCAAGGAGGAAGGGGGGTGAGCGACTCCTTCGAGACGCACGTTTTCGGGGGTTCCGGGAGTGTCCACGCGGGAAACGGAGACATCAACAACATCTACATGCTCTCGGGCACGCTGAGTGCGTCGCCTCGGAAGAAGCCAGCGGATGAGCTGTGGTGGCTCAGACGTCGCTTCGTAGAGCCGGCGGGACTGGGCGAGGCACGGGAAATCCTCGAGGTTTCGCACACCGTGTTCATCGATGGGGCACCAGGCAGCGGCCGAGTCGCAGCAGCTCAAATCCTTCTGCAGGGCCTCCAGTCCGACGCCGGGCAGCTTCATCAACTGGTACCGCAAGACGAAGAGAACGCCCCGCGCATCGATCACACCCATGTCGGCGACGGCGAGCTGATTTGGCTCGACCTCTCGGCACTCACCGGGCCGCGTTGGGAGGAGGTCCACGCGGAGCTCTCCTCGCTGCGTGCGATCGTGCAGGAACGCGATGCTTACCTTGCCGTCATCCTGCCGGACGAGACGGCGGCCCTCGAGCCGACCTTGGCCCCTTACCGCGCAAGGATTGACCGTCCTGCGGTAGCCGAAGTTCTGGTGCGTTATCTCCAGACGGAGAAGATCGACCGGCCCATACCGCTGCCTCCGCTTCGGTTCCTGGACGCCGCCCGGCGCATGTCCGACATCCCGGCCTACGTGGACCTCATCTGCCGGGCTCGAGATGAGCACCGCGAAGGCGACTTCACGATGTGGAGCGAGGCCGCCTTCACCGCCTGGTCCGGTCAGGCGCAGGATGTGGCCGACCAGATGGCCACGCTGGTCACAGGCCAAGAGCGCGCCCTGCTCATCTCCGTCGCCATGCTTCACGGGGCCCACGCCGACGTCGTGCACCGCGCCGGCGCGGCCCTTCTCGACCGCGCAGAACATCCACCCGAAGATATTCCGTTGCTAGAGCATGCGTTTCTCGACAAGAGACTTCATGAAATCGATGCGCGGATCGATGACTCCGGGGCGGTGCGTTTCACCAAACTCGACTATGATGCCGCGGTCCGGTCGTATTTCTGGACTCACATGCCAGGCCTCCACGACACTCTGCGGGACTGGGTCGTCAGCACGGTCGACTCGCCAGACCTGTCGCCGAGCGAGCGGAGGGATCTGGTCGAGCGTTTCACCGACCAGTGCCTGCTGCATGAGCGGTACAGGCAGATTATGGTTTCGCTTCTGAACCAACTGACCGCACTTCCCACTACAGGCCGAAAGATGGAGGCCGCCGCTCAGGTGCTGCAGCGCGGCCTTCGGGAGGAGAAGCAGGGAAGATTCTTTCGGCGGCAGATATACGATTGGTCGCGCATTTCCAACCTTTCGATCCGGATGGCCGAACTGATCATCGCGGCGTGCCGGGACGAGATGATGACGACACATCCTGCAGAAGCGCTGGTTCGCCTGCATCACCTGGCTCGACGCGAGACGGGCACCCGCGCCCGCGACACCCTTGTAGCGCTCGTTGAGGATGCGCCGCGACTTCGCCGGCAGATGCTGGCACGCTTAACGGAGGCTACATTCGAACCGGGAAAATTCCCCTCGGATGTCACCCTTTTCTTGGAAATCGCCGCTCCTGAGCCGCTCACCGCGCTCGGCAAACGCGACCATCCCCTGGTCGCCGAAAAGACCATTCGACGTCAGTTGACCCACGGCTGGTCCCTCGTATTCGCGCGACTCCCTTACGAGACGTGGGCTCCTTTCGTCCGGCGATGGCTAACCGTAGCCGTCGAAGAAGCGCGTCATCGCGACACGCTTCTCGACATTCTCGTCCACGGAACCGGTGGAGACGCAATTCTTCTGTCTCGCTTCTACGAGATGACACGCACAACACCATCGCTGATTCCGCTCAGCGCCCAGATCAGCCAGCGCTTTGGAACCTTTTCACACAGTCAGTAGACCATCATTCTCACAGAAATCAGGAGAGAACCGTGTGTGCGGGACGGAACGTCACGACGATCTACTTCGCGGTCACCGCGGGAGCGGTCCTCGTGGGGCTGATGCTGTTCGCCCCCTGGCCACTGTGGACGGCCTTCGCCACGGCGTTCACGATCTTTGGTCTGCTGCTTTTCCGGGAAAGGAACACGAGAGGCCAGTCAAAAGGGAGTTCGCCCCCGGCGGCGTTCACATACGCGTCGGCCCCGGCTTCGGACGTCAGAGCGAAACGCCTGACCGACGTCCTGCTGCCCAGCAGGTCTGCGGACTATCGGTTCCAGTTCTCCGCCATGGTGATGTGGTCGCCGACGGTGGCGGAGTCAGCCGAATCCGAGGCCAACCATGCCGCCCTCGCGGTCAGCGCGATCGTGGAGCGGGCCTGTGAACTCACCGAGCTACGAGATCCCGGGCATGCCTCGCTCGTCCAGCACGAGCTGGCCGGCGCGCTGGGCGAAATGCGATTGGACCCGACGGGACGTCTGCACGCCAGAGCCGAGTCGGTTCAGCTCGCGCTTCCTGGACCTGACCAGGAGCGTTTGGACAAGCTCGCCGAAGTCCGCAAGGAGGAGGCTGTCTGGGAGCACGAGCGCAAATACGAACAGAACAGACGCGACTATCTCCAGCATGACGTATTAAAGGACCCCGGAAGCGCCGTTGTGTGGTGGCTCGCGAAGAACGATGACCAGGTGGATCAGACGGTAAAGGACATCGGCCTGATCGCACAACTCGCATCCGCGGCGAACAACACCGCAGTACCGCAGACGTTCCATCCCTTCCTACCACGCTTCACCGCAAGCGATGAACCATTCGCCAATGACCTGCCAACCATGAACGGATCAGCCACGGCGGCCTCTACGGGCGACGAGGAGCCTAGTCAAGACAGTATCGAAGCCTTCTTCGAAGCCATGGGATTCAGCCACTCAGATCCTCGCCGCCGCCTCCTCGCTCGACAATTTGCCGAACTGGTCACCAAGCACGGACGCCAGGACGTCGCCGAAGAACTCATCCGCCGGTACGACCCACCGAGTGAATCTGATGCGGAACAGGAGGGATGGCTCGATGGAAGCTGAACTATCCGCACTTGCAAGCGTCGGAGCGACCACACTCGTCGGACTGATGGTCTCAGATTCATGGTCACAGGTGAAAGGCAGTTTGGCGCGCCTGTTCGGGCGCCACGGCCCGCCGGAGGTTCCACTTCAGGAACTAGAGTACTCGCGAATGGAAATATTGGCGGCATACCTTGCGCACGACGCTTCGAGGATCGAAGAGGTAGGGGATCATTGGCGGGGCCGCCTGGAGTCGCTTCTCCTCGCAGACGCCACTGCAGAAGAGGAGGTTCGACGCCTTCTCACCACGCGGACAGCGCGTTCGACCGAATCGGTCTCCAACTTCAACAGCGGTGACGTGACGTTCGGCTCCGTCATCCAGGCCGGCCAGATCTCAGGTGATGTGAACGTTGCACCGCCAATCAGCGAGACCGGCCCGGCGCGTGATCGACAGTCATAGTATCCGCCTCTCCCTAGGTCGACTCACAGCCAGATCATGTGCGGACATCGTCTGACGTGACCGGGGGAACCGGATACCGATCGCGGAGGTGCCAACTGGCCGCCTCGTCCAGTTTATCGGCAATGACCTTACGGAATTCGGCGCGAAGGTCGCTCAATGCAGGAGTGGTGCCCGCAGAGGAAGCCACCAGAAGGCTCTGCACGGAAACCGAAAGGGTCGTAGCGTGCCAGCCGAGATAGATCGCGACGGCTTCCCAGCAGAAAATGTCGAGGTGGTCGAGAAACAGGTATCCGAGAAGCTGGTTCAGCCAGGCATCGCAATGTTTCGCAGGCTCGGCAGAGGCCTTGATCTCGACGAGGGTCCGGCCCTTGACCAGATCCGCCAGCAGCCCCCAGTGGGCCGGCTCATCCGCGAGATCCAGACCCGTTCGCAGTTCCAGAGCGATGCCGAGGCGGCGGCGGTCGGCTTCAATATCGATCGGCGCCCACGGAGTCCTGCGCATCTGCCTGATCCACTGCTTTGCCACCAGGCCACGGTGCGGCCGATGGGCATCCAGGAACGCGCACAGCGTGCTGCTGGGATCGTTAGCTTGATCACTCAACGCCATCGTGGATCATCCTTCTCGGTCTGCCGGTGTCCTAGAAGTCGGCTGAGTTCGGGGGTGGTGGGGGTGTGGGGGGTTGGTTAGCTTTTGGGCTGGCCGCTCGTGGTTAGGAGACCCATGCTCCCTGCGGAAGCGTCTGGTCGGCGTCGGGTGGGTGCGGGGGGTGGGGGGCCGGCGCTGGCGCTGCTGTGCGGGTGCCAGCTCACCCTGGTGGTCGACGCCTCGATCGTGAACATCGCGTTGCCCAGCATCCAGCGGGGGCTCGGGTTCGGCGACGCCGGGCTGTCGTGGGTGGTGAACGCGTACACGCTCGCGTTCGGGGGGCTGCTGCTGCTCGGCGGGCGGGCCGGTGATCTGCTCGGGCACCGGCGGGTGTTCGTCGCGGGGGTCGGGGTGTTCACCGTCGCGTCGCTGGCCGGAGGGTTCGCGGTCTCGCCGGGGTGGCTGCTGGCGGCTCGGGCGATGCAGGGGGCGGGGGCCGCGTTCGCGGGCCCGGGCGCGCTGGCGCTCATCGCTACCACCTTCCAGGACGCGGAGGGCAGGAGCCGGGCGCTGGCCGTGTTCTCCATGGTCGCGAGTGTGGGGATGGTCGCCGGGCTGGTGCTCGGGGGCGTCCTGACCGCGTGGGCGTCCTGGCGGGCCGTGCTGTTCGTCAACGTGCCGGTGGGCCTCGCGATCGTGCTGCTCGTGCCGCGGGTCGTGCGGGAGTCGGCCAGGCAGGAGGGACGGTTCGACGCGGGCGGGGCGGTCGCGTGCACCGCCGGGGCGACGCTGCTGGTGTACGGGTTCATCCGCGCCGCCGAGCAGGGGTGGTCCGGGGCGCTCACGGTCGGCGCCTTCTGCGGGGCGGCGGCGCTGCTCGTGCTGTTCCCGGTGGTCGAGGCGCGGGCGCGGCAGCCGATCGTCCCGCTGGGGCTGTTCGCCGACCGGGACCGGGTGGGCGCCTTCCTCATGCGGTTCCTGCTCACGGCGGCCATGAGCGGGATGCTGTTCTTCCTGACCCTCTACGTGCAGGGGGTGCTGGGGTACGGGCCGCTGGCGACGGGGTTCGGTTTCCTGCCGACGACGATCGCGCTGATCGCCGCCAGCCGGGCCGTGCCCGGGCTGCTGCCCCGGTACGGGCCGCGGCCGATCATGGCGGCCGGGACCGTGCTGTGCGTGGCCGGGATGGTGTGGCTGACGCAGGTGTCGCGGGACGGCACCTACGTCGCGATGATCCTCGGGCCGGTGCTGCTGTTCGGGGCGGGGACGGGCCTGGTGGCGGTGGCGGCGACGTTCACGGCGATGCGGTCGGTGCCGCCCGGGGAGTCCGGGGCGGCCTCGGCGCTGCTCCAGAGCATGCAGCAGATCGGCGGGTCGCTGGGCGTCGCCGTCCTGGTCACCGTGGACCACGCCGGTTCGTCGAAGGTGGACGGCATGCGGGACGCGTTCACGGCCGGGGTGGCGTTCACCGCCTGCATGCTTCTGGCGCTGGCCGCCTTCCGCTCTCAGGGACGTTCCGGATCGCAGAACTGAAGGCGCAGCTCGCAGCCGTAGCGCCGGCCCGCCGCGTCGGGCAGCCACGGTTCGTCCAGGTCCGGGAGGAGTTCGGTGAAGACGACGGGGACGTCGTCGCCGGCGGTCGCGCGGGCGGCGCGCAGCAGCGTGGCGAACGAGGAGACGTACCGGGGGCCGGTGAAGTCGACGTAGACCGGTTTGACCTCCGTGCCGACCTTGGCGAAGACGCGTTCGGGCATGCCGAGGGAGCGGCGCAGGCGGCGGGCGGCGAGGTACTCGCGGGGGCCGTGCGCGGGCGCGACGGCCGTCCCGCCGACGGTCGTGCGCCAGGTCTCGCGGGCGACGACGAGCCCGTCCAGCGTCAGGCGCGGGTGGTGGGGGCCGGCGCCGGCGAGCTTGAACGCCTCGGCGCCGAGCCAGCCGAACAGCAGCGCGAACACCTCGCGGAGCGGGCACCGGAGCCCGTCCGGCCCGGTGACCTCCAGAGCGCCGGCGTGCTCGTGCACGGTGAGCGCGACCAGCGGCAGGACGCGGGCGGGGTCCGCTCCCGGCGCCGGGGCGAAGGCGAGCTGGTGGTCGGTGACGCCGAGGACGGGGGCGATGCGCGCGGTGTACTGGGGCCACCAGGTCGGGTACAGCGGCCGGAACTGGGGGCCGATGTCCTCGGCCGCCGCGGCGCGCAGCCGGCCGGGGTCGGGGTGCCGGTCGGCGAAGACGGCGCAGTCGAGGGTCGGCCACGCGGTGTGCATCTCGCCGAGGACGAGGGTGAACTCCCCCGCCGCCATCGCCTCGGGGCCGGCCGCGCCGAGGCACAGGTCGGGGCTGTGGATGCGGGCCCCCGCCCAGCCGGGGCGTTCGGCGGCGAACAGCCGGGCGGCGGGATCCGCCAGGTCGGCGGCGGTGAAGGCGAGGCGGCGCTCGTCCGGCGCGCCGTCCAGGCCGAACAGCGCGTTCCAGCGGCGGGCGAACTCGGCGGCGACCGCGTCGGCGGGGCGGTCGCGCCCGGTCAGCAGGGCCTGGGCGGCGTCCCAGAACGCCGGCATCGGCACGCCGCGGGCGCCCGGTTCGAGCAGGTCGCGGTACAGGTCGCGGAACGCGGCGTCGTAGGCGTCCGCGAGGGTCGCCGACAGCCAGCGCGCGGCGGGCAGGAGGACGGACCCGAACGGGCCGGAGAGCGCGTCCAGGAGCGGGCCGCCGAACGTGACGTCCAGGTCGCGGACGGTGTCCTCGTAGCAGAGCCGCCGTCCCGCGTACATCTGCCCGCTGCGCCGCTCCGGCTCCGCCCCGGTGACGGCGGTGAACTCGGCGTCCAGGCGTTCCAGCGCGGCGGCCAGGGCGTCGGGGTCGCCCGCCGCGGCGGCCACGGACGCGCGGGCGCGGTCGAGCCGGGCGAGTCCGGCCAGTGCCCGTTCCCGGGCCCGCGGCTCGGCGATCGCGGCGAGGGTGTCGCGGAGCACCCGCTCCGCCCGCGGGTTGTACGGCATGTTCACGCCCCGCCAGACGATCCCGTCCTCGACCAGCCGGTCCAGGGCGGCGGCCAGGTGCGGACCGGGGGCGACCTCGGCCGCGGGCCGGGTGCCGTCGCAGCGGGACAGCACCTCGGCTTCGGCGGTGGTCAGGTGCCGCGGGTCCTCCCCCGGCCGCAGGACGTCCTCTCCCCGGACGAGCAGGTGCGGGTGGACGCCGACGGGCAGCCACGGCGCCACGTCCGGGTCGTCCAGGAGTGCGGCGACGTAGGCCTCCAGCGCCCAGAACTCGTAGTCGACCTTGCGGGACCGCAGCAGTCCCCCGCCGGGCCTCGCCTCGACCGCGTCCGCCGCCTCGGGGTCGATCGTGCCCCAGGCGACGGGGCCGAAGAACCCGGCGGTGTCGTTCTTGCCGCAGTAGCGCTGCCAGTAGCGGGCGAGGGTGTTCTCGCGCCCCCGCCGCTTCTTGCGCTCCAGCCTCGGGTTCTTCCCGGGCCGGGCGGCCGGGCCGTCGGCGAGACGTGCCAAATGCACCGCGGCGGTGGGGTTCTGCCATGTCACCGCCTCGCGGAAGAGCGGGTCGGCGGCGATCTTCGCCGCGGCGCGGCCCGCGTCCGCCAATGCGGCGTCCATGGCCTGCGCGAATTCGGTTTCTCCGGCGATGCCGTCGAGAAAGGCATCGGCGGTCGCGGCGCATTCCGGCGCGGCGAAAAGCGCGAGCCCGTCCGCGGGGAATCCGGTGGAGCGGATCAGCACATCTCGCCAAACCGACCATCGCGTTCCGGGTAGCGGCACCGAGTGCCGTCCGTCGCCCACTGCGATCTCCCTCCGCCACCGAAACGGCTCTCGCCCCGCGAAGAAGATCAACATAATGTGTGATTTGTTTGCCGTCACTCTCCGGAGGTCCGCACATGCGCTGCGACGGTCTGTTCCTCGCCGGGCTCGCCCACCGGATTCCCGAGGCGGTGGACGTGGACGGGGCGGTGGACGGCGGCCGCTACGACGCCGACGACCGGAGGGCCGACGGGTACGCCTCCGTCGCCGTGGCCGCCGGCGAGGCCCCGCCCGAGATGGCGGCCGCGGCGGCGCGCCGCGCGCTGGAGCGGTCCGGGATCCCGCCGTCCGCCGTCGCGCTGCTGCTGCACGCGTCGGCCTGGTTCCAGGGCGTCGACTACTGGCCGGCCGCCTCGTACGTGCACCGCGAGGTCCTCGGGGACGACGGCCGGCACGCGCCCGCGCTGGACGTCCAGCAGATGTGCGCGGGGGCCCTCGGCGCGCTGGAGCTGGCCGCCTCCTACCTGGCCGCCGACGCGTCCCGCGCGTCCGCCCTGGTCACGACCGCGGACCGGTTCACCGACCCCGGGTTCGACCGGTGGCGCGGGGACGTGCGCGGCATCGTCTACGGGGACGGCGCCGCCGCGGCGGTGCTCGCCCGGGAGGGCTTCGCCCGGCTGCTGGCCGTCTCGACGGTCGTCGACACCGCGCTGGAGGGCATGTACCGCGGCGACGAGCCGTTCGCGTCCGCGCCCGGCCGCCCGGTGGACGTGCGTGCGCGCCGCTCCGCTTTCGCCGCGCACGCCAGGGCGCTGGTGGGGAGCCTCGCGGAGCGGACCGCCTCCGGCCTGACCGAGGCCGTCGGCCGGACGCTGGACGAGGCCGGGCTGAAGATCGCCGACATCTCCCGGTTCGCCTTCCCCAACGTCGGCCTGCACGTGCTGCGCACCCGGTACGCCGAGCCGCTGGGCCTGGACGTGGAGCGCACCACCTGGGACTGGGGCCGCCGCACCGGCCACGTCGGCGCGGCCGACCAGCTCACCGGCCTGACCGATCTGGTGGAGTCCGGGCGGGTGGGGCCGGGCGACCGGGTGCTGCTGGTCGGGATCGGCGCCGGGTTCGCCTGGACGTGCGCCGCTGTCGAGATCGTCGAGCGTCCCGCCTGGGGCGGCTGACGCGAGCCGCTCCCACGTCAGGCGCTCACCGGCGCCCCCACCAGCGTGCCCGCCGATATTGCGGAGCGCTGGCGGTCCCGGCCATCACGACCCCGCTCTGTTATGTCATGACGTCACAAAAAGACGAATCAATCCTG
Source organism: Actinomadura sp. NPDC048021 (assembly GCF_040653135.1). NCBI lineage: Bacteria > Bacillati > Actinomycetota > Actinomycetes > Streptosporangiales > Thermomonosporaceae > Actinomadura > Actinomadura sp. NPDC048021. The sequence goes on along the minus strand of NZ_JBEZJQ010000011.1, from coordinate 105,838 downwards.
TTCCTCTCTTGATGGTTCCACTTTACGGAAGATCATGTTTTTATGTTCCCGACCAGCTTGTGCCGGTACACCCCGGAAGGTCGCGGTTTGCCAATGAAGGTGCTTTACATCGCCGGTTGGTGTCGCAGCGGCAGCACCATGCTGGGCAACGTCCTCGCCGAGGCCCCGGGGATCGTGCACGTCGGCGAACTGCGTTTCCTCTGGCTGAACGGGGTTCTCGGAACGGGCAGCAACGGCAGGTGCGGGTGCGGGCTCGGCCATCGCGAATGCCCGTTCTGGTCCGCGGTGCTGGAGGAGGTCCGCCCGCCCGGGACGTCCCTCGAACGGCACGCCGCCGAGGTCGTCGCCTGGCAGGACGCGTACCGGACCCGGCACACCTGGCGGGTGCTGCGCGACCCGCCGCGCAACGGGTGGCCGGACGCGCTCGCCGCCGCCTACCGCGCCATCGCCCGGGTCTCGGGCGCCCGCGTCATCGTCGACAGCTCCAAGTTCGCCTCCGACGCCGCGCTGCTGGCGTCCCTGCCGGGCGTGGAGGGACGCTACGTCCACCTGATCCGCGACCCCCGCGCGGTCGCCTGCTCGTGGCTGCGGCCCAAGGCGTACACGGGCCGCCGCTCCGCGCTGAACAGCACCTGGCACTGGACCGGCTTCAACCTGGCGGCCGAGGCGGTCGGCCGCGCGCACCCGGACCGCTCGCTGCACATGCGCTACGAGGCGCTGGTCCGCAGCCCCCGCGCCGCGGTCGGAACCATCCTGGACCTGCTCGGCCACGAGGGCCCGAACCCCGTGGCCGCCGACGGGACGGTCGAGCTCGGCGGCAACCACACCGTCACCGGCAACCCCAACCGGTTCGGCCGCGGCCGGACCCGGATCGAGGAGGACCGCAGGTGGCACGCCGCGCTCCCGCGCTCCCAGCGTTCCGCCACCACGCTCATGGCGCTCCCGCTGCTGCACCGGTACGGCTACGAGAAGAGGGTGTGACGTGGACCTCGGACTGGACGGAAAGGTGGCCCTGGTCGCGGGCGGGTCGGCGGGCATCGGCTTCGCGATCGCCCGCGACCTGGTCCGCGAGGGCGCCGCGGTGTCGATCGCGGGCCGCGACCCCGGCCGGCTGGCCAAGGCCCGCGACGCGATCCGCGCGGACCTCGGCGCGGAGGTCGGCACCCGGGCGCTGGACGTGCGCGACACCGAGGCGGCGCGGGCCTGGGTGGACGACGCCGCGGCCGAGCACGGCGCCGTCCACATCATGGTCACCAACGCCGGCGGGCCGCCCGCCGGGCCGACCGGGGCGTTCGGCCCGGACGACTACCGCGCCGCCCTCGACCTCGCGATGGTCTCCCACATCGGGCTCGCGCAGGCGGCGCTGCCGCACCTGCGGGAGGCCGGCTGGGGCCGGATCCTGATGGTCACCAGCGAGACGATCCGCGACCTCATCCCCGCGTTCGCGCTCTCGGGGATCGTGCGGACCGGGCTCGTCGGCTACGCCAAGACCCTGGTGCACGAACTCGGCCCCGGGGACGTCACCGTCAACGTCCTCGCGCCCGGATACACCGCGACGGACGCGCTGCTGTCCGGCCTCACCGGCGAACCCGAGGCGGAGACCGCCCGCGTCGCGCGGGAGGCGGGCATCCCGCTCGGCCGGGTCGCCCGGCCGGAGGAGGTCGCGGCGGCCGGGGTGTTCCTGCTGAGCGCCCGCGCGAGCTTCGTCACCGGCACCGTCCAGGTCGTCGACGGCGGCCGCTCCCTGGGGGTCTGACCATGTCCGAGATGCCGGTGCCCGACGTGCGCATGATGCTGGACGACCCCGAGCTGACCCGGCGCAGCCCGGGCGAGGAGTTCGCGCTCGCCCACGCCCGTCACGGGCCGGACGCGGCGGTCGAGCTGCGCGCCTCCATCAGCGACCTCTTCCCGCCCGCCAAGCGCCGTCCCCGCCTGACCGTCCGGCACCTGCTCCGCAAGGCCGTCGTCGGCGCCGACGAGATCACCGTCTTCACCGAGCGGGCCGAGAACACCTCGCCGGACGACGCCGCGCCGGAGTGGGAGTTCGAGGTCGGCTCCGCGACCGTCCGGACGCAGGTCGTGCGGGCCTCGGTGCCGGTGCCCAAGGAGATCCTCGCCGACCCGGCCGCGCTCGCCGCGTTCGTCGACTACCGGCTGCTGGTGCGGCTCGGTACGGCGGAGAACGACGTCCTGCTCAACGGGACGGGGCCGATCCAGGGCCTGCTGCGCGTCCCGGGCCTGCGCGAACGGCCCTCCGACCCGGCGGACGGCGGTTCGGCCGCCCGGACCCTGCTCGCGACGGCGGCGCTGTGCGAGTGGTACGGCGGGTCGGCGGACGGGATCGTCATGCACCCCGACGACTGGTGGCCGCTCGTGGCGGACGGCGCGTTCCTCGAACGGCTCGCCGTGCAGGGCGTCAAGGTCAGCAGGACCCGCATGGTGCCCGCGGGCACGGCCCTCGTCGGCGACTTCACCGCCGCCGCGACGCTGCTGGACCGCCGGTCCTCGACGATCCGGCTGGACGGGGACGCGCTGGTGGCCGAGATCCGCGAGGGCCTCGCCGTCCACCTGCCCGGCCATTTCGTGCTCGCCTCGCTTCCCGGCGGGCGCTGATGGGCGCGCCGGCGCCGGCCGGTCCGGCGGCGGACCTTCCGGCGGTCGCCCACCGGGTCCGCGAGCACATCGTGCGGATGTGCGCCGGGCCGGAGGGCGGCCACCTCGGCGGCTCGATGTCGCTGGTGGAGATCCTCACGCTGCTGTACTTCGAGGTGATGCGGGTCGATCCGCGCCGCCCCGCCGCGCTGGAGCGTGACATCTTCATCCTCAGCAAGGGGCACGGCGCGATGTGCCTGTACGCGGTGCTGGCCGAGCGGGGCTTCTTCCCCGTCGCGGAGCTGGCGGACTACTCACGGCCGGGCAGCCGGCTGATGGGCCACCCCGTCCGTGCGGTGCCGGGGGTGGAGATGCCCACCGGATCGCTCGGGCACGGGCTCGCGCTCGCCAACGGGTTCGCCGTCGCCGACCGGGGGCGCCGCTGCTTCGCCGTCCTCGGCGACGGCGAACTGCAGGAGGGCGCCGTCTGGGAGGCGGCCATGGCCTCGGCCTCGCTCGGCCTCGGCAACCTGACGGCCGTCGTCGACCGCAACCGCCTCCAGATCACCGGCCCCACCGAGGACGCGATCGGGCTGGAGCCGCTGGCGGACCGCTGGCGCAGCTTCGGCTGGACGGTGCGCGAGGCCGACGGCCACGACTTCGGCGCGCTGCGCGAGGCGCTCGCCCCGGGCGGAACCGGAGAGGAGCCTCCGACGGTGGTCCTCGCCCGCACCGTCAAGGGGCGCGGCCTGCCGTCGCTGGAGGCGAAGACGCGCAGCCACTACGCCAGGCTGAGCGGCCGCCAGGCCGAGCGGTCCCTGGCCGTGCTCCAGGCCCGGCGCAGGCGGGCCGTCCCGTGACGGCCGGCCGCGCCCAGGAGACGCCCCGGCCGCGCTCCGCGCGGGAGGTGTACCGCGACCTGCTGCCGGAGCTGATGCGCGCCGACGACCGGCTGTACTGCCTGGACAGCGACACCGGGCTGTTCGAGGCGGCCGCCTTCGCCGGCGTCCCCGGCCGCTACCTCAACCTCGGCATCGCCGAGCACAGCCTGATGGGCACGGCCGCGGGCCTGGCCGCCAGCGGGAACGTCCCGTTCGTCACCACGATGGCGACCTTCGCCGCGACCCGGGCGCTGGAGGCCATCAAGATCGACATCGCGTACAACGCGCTGCCGGTCCGCATCGTCGCCACCCACGGCGGGCTGGCCGCCGGGCACCTCGGCCCGACCCACCACGCGCTGGAGGACCTGGCGATCATGCGGGCGCTGCCCGGCTTCACCGTGGTCGTCCCGGGCGACGCGGGGCAGGCGGGCGAGGCCGTCCGGCAGAGCGCGGCGCTGCCCGGCCCCGCCTACATCCGGCTCGGCCGCTCCGCCACCCCCGACCTGGACGGCGCGGCGCCCGGAGGCGGCCCGTTCGAGATCGGACGGGCGCAGTGGCTGCGGCGCGGCGGGGACGTGGCGATCGTCGCCTGCGGACCGCACCCGGTGCTGGCCGCGGCGCGCGCCGCCGACCGGCTCGCCGGGCAGGGCGTGCGCGCCGCCGTCCTCAACCTGCACACGCTGCGCCCGCTCGACGTCGCGGCCGTCGTCGCGGCGGCCGAGGGCACCGCGGGCGTCGTCACCGTCGAGGAGCACTGGCGCTCGGGCGGCCTCGGCGGCGCCGTCGCCGAGACCCTCGCCGAGCACGCGCCGGCCCGGGTGGCGCGGGTCGGCATGCCCGACACGTTCGCCGAGCGCGCGGGCGGCCAGGAGGACCTGCTCGACCGGTACGGCATCACGGCGGGCGCGGTCGTCGCCGCCGCGCTGCACCTGACCAGCGGAACCCACGGAGGTGGCACGCATGACCCAGACCTGTCCCGAGTGTGAGGGCCCGGTCCAGCTCGCCGAGCCCGTCCGGCTCAGCGAGATCGCGCAGTGCGCCGACTGCTCCAGCGAGCTGGAGGTCGTCGGCCTCGACCCGGTCACCCTCGCGCTCGCCCCCGAGATCGAGGAGGACTGGGGCGAGTGAGGCCGGTGGCCGTGCTGGCCTCCCGGGTGCGGTACGAGGAGAAGCGCGTCTTCGCCGCGCTGGAGCGCCGCGGCGTGCCGTACGCGCACGTGGACACCCGGCGGTTCAGCGCCGAACTGGGCGGTGGGGCGGCGAGCGCCGGGCCGCGGTACGCGGCGGCGCTGAACCGGGAGATCTCCCACAGCCGCGCCCTCTACGCGTCGATGATCCTGGAGGCGCGCGGGGTGCCGACGGTCAACCGGTCGGAGGTGATCACCGTGTGCGGTGACAAGCTGCGCACCTCGCTGGAGCTGGAGCGCGCCGGCGTCCCCTCCCCGCGCACGGCGGTCGCGCTCACCCCGGACGAGGGCGCCGAGGCCGCCGAGCGGCTGGGCTTCCCCGTGGTGATCAAACCGCTGACGGGGTCGTGGGGACGGCTCGCGGCGGCCGTGCGCGACCGGGAGTCGGCGCAGGCCGTCCTGGAACACCGGGCCGCGCTGCCCTCCCCGCTCCAGCACATCGTCTACCTGCAGGAACTCGTCGACAAACCGGGACGCGACATCCGGGTGATCGTCGCCGGGGACACGGTGGTGGGCGCGACGTACCGCTACTCGGACGGCTGGCGCACCAACGCCGCCCGGGGCGCGCGATCCGAGCCCTGCCCGCTCACGCCCGACCTGGTCGAGCCGGCCCTGCGGGCCGCGCGGGCCGTGGGCGGCGGGATCCTGGGCGTCGACCTGATCGAGGGCCCCGAGGGACCGCTCGTCCTGGAGGTCAACCACAACGTCGAGTTCCGCGGGTTCCAGGACGCGCACGGCGAGGACGTGGACGTCGCGGACGCGATCGTCTCCCACCTGCTGGAGGCGGCGTGATCCGGGTCGGCGTCCTGGGCGCCGCCGGATACCTCGGCGGCGAGCTGCTGCGGCTGCTCCTCGGCCATCCGGGGACGGAGGTCGCGTACGCGGTCTCGACCCGGTTCCCCGGCCGCCGCGTGGACTCCGTCCACCCCAACCTGCGGGCCCAGACCGACCTGCTGTTCAGCGCCCCGGACGACCTCGGCGCCTGCGACGTGCTGCTGACGGCGACCCCGCACAAGGCCACCATGAGCCTGCTGCCCGAGATGAGGGGACGGGCCAGGACGGTCATCGACCTCTCCGGCGACTTCCGCGACCCCGACCCCGCCGTCTACGAGCGGTACTACGGCGTCCCGCACGCCGCGCCCGGACTGCTCGGCGCGTTCGTCCCCGGCGTCCCCGAGCTGTTCCGCGCGGAGCTGGCCGAGGCCGACCTCATCAGCGTGCCCGGGTGCATGGCCACGGCGGCGATCCTGGCGCTGCACCCCCTGACCGGGCTGATCGGCCCGGACGTGCAGATCGACGCCCGCACCGGGTCGAGCGGGTCGGGCGCCCTCGCCGGGGACGCCAACCTGCACGCCGAACGCAGCGGCGCGCTGCGGGTGTTCGCCCCCGTGCGGCACCGCCACGAGGCGGAGGTGGCGCGGCTGACCGGGCTGAACGCGAGGATGACCGCCACCGGGGTCGAGGCCGTGCGCGGAGTGCAGGTCGTCTGCCACGCCACCGGCGCCGCCTCCGCCGACGAGAGGGCCGTCCGCCGCGCCTACCGCGAGCGCTACGCCGGCGAGCCGTTCGTGCGGATCGTCGCGCACCGCACGGGAACGCACCGGCTTCCCGATCCGAAGCTGCTGTCCGGGTCCAACTACTGCGACGTCGGCTTCGCGGTGGACGGCGACCGGATCACCGCGATCGCCGCGCTGGACAACCTGGTGAAGGGCGGGGCGGGCGCCGCGGTGCAGTGCCTGAACATCCGCACCGGCCAGCCCGAGACCCTGGGCCTGGGGTTCCCCGGCCTGCACCCGGTCTGATGGGGGCCGGCGCGGGAGGGATCGTGGTCGTGAAGTGCGGCGGCGCGGTGCCCGCCGAGACGGTGTGCGCGGACCTCGCCGGGCTCGCGGGCCGGGCCGTCCTCGTGCACGGCGGCGCCGCCGACGTCGACCGGCTCGCCGCGGACCTCGGCGTGCCCGCCCGCACCCTCGTCTCGCCGAGCGGCGTCACCAGCCGCCACACCGATCCGGCCATGCTGGAGGTGCTGACGCTGGCGCTCGCCGGGCGGGTCAAGCCGCGGCTGCTGCGCGCCCTGGCCGCGAGCGGCGTCCCGGCCGTCGGCGTGACGGGGCTGGACGGCGGGCTGCTGCGGGCGCGGCGCAAGCCCGCACAGCGCACCGTGCGCGACGGCCGCACCGTCATCGTCCGGGACGACCACAGCGGGCGGCTCACCGGCGTCCGGCCGCGGTTGCTGAACGTGCTGGTCGGCGCGGGCTTCGTGCCCGTGGTGTCGCCGCCCGCGCTGGGCGAGGACGGCGCGCCGGTGAACGTGGACGCCGACCGGGTCGCGGCGGCGGTCGCGGGCGCGCTGCGCGCCGAGCGGCTGGTCCTGCTGACGGCGGCGCCGGGCGTGCTGCGCGACCCGTCCGACGAGGGCTCCCTGCTCGACCGCTGCCCGCTCCCGCGCGAGGGCCCCGTCCCCCACGCGGCGAGCGGCGGCATGCACCGCAAGCTCATCGCCTCCCGCGAGGCCCTGCTCGCGGGCGTCCCCCGGGTGTCGATCGGCGACGGGCGGATCCCCCGCCCGGTCACCGCGGCCCTGGACGGCGCCGGCACGACACTGGAGATCACATGAGCGGCCCCGTCGACCTGCTGCACGCGATGCTGTCGATCCCCTCCCCGTCCGGCCGGGAGGACGAGCTGGCGCGGTACCTGGAGAAGGTCATGAACGACCTCGGCATGGCCGCGGGACGCGACGAGGCCGGCAACGTGATCGGTGACATCGGCACCGGCCGGGGGCCCGTGGTGATGCTGCTCAGCCACCTCGACACCGTCGACCGGCCGCTGCCCGCGCGGCGCGAGGGCGGGCGGCTCGTGGGCCGGGGCGCCGCGGACGCCAAGGGGCCGCTCGCCGCGATGATCAGCGCGGCGGCGGCCCGGCCCTCGTTCCCCGGCACCCTGCGGGTCGTGGGCGCGGTGGAGGAGGAACGGCTGTCGCGGGGCGGCGAGCACCTGGCGCGCACCGTCCCCGCGCCGGACGCGCTGCTGGTCGGGGAGCCGAGCGGCTGGTCGCGGGTCGTGCTCGGCTACAAGGGCAAGATCGACATCGGGTACCGGGTGGCCCGCGCCGCGACGCACTCCACCAACCCCGCCGCCAAGGCCACCGAGGTCGCGGTGGCGTTCTGGCACGACCTGCTGGAGGCGCTCGGCCCCGAGCGGGACCACGGCGCGTTCGGGCTGCCCGCCGCCACCCTGCGCGGCGTCCACGGCGACCTCACCGAGGCGCGGCTCGACGTCGACTGCCGCGTCCCGCCCGGGTACGACGCGGAGGCCCTGGCCGAGCGGCTGCGCGCCCGCGCGAACGGCGGCGAGGTCACGGTCGTCCGGCACGTCCCGGCGGTCCGGCGCGGGCGGACCGACCCGGTGGTGCGGGCGGTGTCGGCGGCCATCCGGCGGCACGGCGGGACGCCCAGGCCCACCCTCAAGACGGGCACGTCCGACATGAACACCGTCGCCCCCCACTGGGACGTGCCCATGGCGACGTACGGGCCGGGCGACAGCTCGCTGGACCACTCCGACGAGGAGCACATCGAGATCGCCGAGTTCCTGAAGGGCGTGGACGTGCTCACCACCGCCCTCGACGAGCTGGCCGCCACCCTCTGACCCGGGGCCGGGATCGGCCCGGTCAGTCGGGGGCCGGGCTCGCGACGGGGCGGGGAGCCCGGTGGCGCGCCAGGTAGGCGCGGTGGTCCCAGTCGTCCAGGAAGCGGGCCGCGGCCTCGCGGCCCGCCGCGTAGAGACGGTCGCGGGTCGCCGCGTCGAGGTCGAAGTCGGTCGCGAGGACACCGTCGGTGCGGGCGAACATGGTGCGGTCCACGATGGCCGGCTCGTCCATCTGCACCCGGTCGTGCGCCTCCGCCATCGTCGAGACGAGCGCGCGCCCGTAGCCGACCGGGCCGCGGACGGCGCGCCACTGCGGGAAGACGCCCCCGGGAAGCGGGCGGGCCGACAGCTTCACTCCGAACGTCGGCCAGCGGGGCTCGCGGTCCTCCCGGTCGAAGATGGTGATCGGATAGTTGGAGAGCATCCCGCCGTCCACCTGGACGCAGGCGCGGCCGTCCTTGCGGCAGACGCGGCACGGCCGGAAGAACACCGGAATGGACGCCGAGGCGCGCACCGCGTCCGCGACGGGCTGCTCGTCGGGATCCAGGCCGTACCGTTCGTAGTCCCATGGCAGGCGGACCATTCGCCCGCTGCTGACGTCGGAGACCACGACGACGAGTTTGTAGGCGCGCTCCGGCGGGAGCGCCGAATCGGGATCGCGCAGTCTCAACTGACCGAACGTCTCGACCCCGCATTCCTTCAGGCGCGCCGAGATCCACCGGTGCAGGGCGTCGCCCTTGTGCAGCCCGAGGGTGGTGAGCAGAGACAGGCCCCGTACGACGGCGAAGCGCGAGCCGTCCTGGAACGACCGGTAGTCGAGTTTCCGCATGAGCTCGACCATCTCCGGGACCGGCATCCCGGCCGCCAGCAGGGCTCCGACGATGGCGCCGGCGGACGTCCCCGCGACGCGGGCCGGCGCGCCGAGCCGGTAACCCCGCGCCTGCGTCTCGGCGATCGCGCCGACCAGCGCGATGCCCTTCACGCCGCCGCCCTCCAGCACGAGGTCGGCGCGCGGCACTGCCGCATCTCCCATCGATCTCCCTTCCGCCGCGGAGCCCGCCGGACGCCGCGGTCCACTGTTCCGGGGCAGCGGAAAACGACTGGCATGTGAATGGATTCCGTTCCGCCCCTCTCTGGGAAGATGCCCTATCGATCATTATTTCAATGGTCCGTCCGGCGTTTTTCGCCACGCATTTTCCTCGATCGAGAAAAACGACCTTCGGTCGAACGGAATCGATCAGCAGATGGCATCGAGACCGACTCTCCCGCCAGCACAGTCCGAAAACTTTCGACGGACGATCTCGGACCGGATCACCAGCAAGCTTCACTGACCTGTGAAAACAAGGAAAGACCGTTGACGCCCGAGTTTCCTGGGGTTACTTTCCCTTCGGCTACCGAAAAGATATCGAAACTTTTCGGTGGTTCTCGTCCCCCACCCCAAGGAGGAGACCATGAGGAGAGCACTTCTCGCGCTGCTCGGCGCGAGCGCACTGCTCCTGGCGGCGCTGGTCGCCGTCGCGCTCCCCGCGTCGGCCGCCCCGGGCACCCTCAAGGAGGCCGCCGCGGCGAAAGGCCGGGTCTTCGGCGCCGCCGCGGCCCAGTCCCACATGGGCGAGTCGGCGTACGCCTCCACGCTCGACCGCGAGTTCAACCAGCTCACGCCCGAGAACGAGATGAAGTGGGACACCACAGAGCCGTCGAGGAACTCGTTCGGCTTCGGCGCCGCCGACCAGCTCGTCGGCCACGCCCAGGCGCAGGGCATGAAGATCCGCGGGCACACCCTGGTGTGGCACAACCAGCTGCCGGGCTGGGTCGGTGCCATCTCCTCCCGCGACGACCTGCTGAGCGCCATGCGGAACCACATCGCCAAGGAGGCCGGCCACTTCGCGGGCGAGATCGCCTACTGGGACGTGGTCAACGAGGCGTTCCAGGACGGTTCCGGCGCGCGGCGCGACTCGGTGTTCCAGCGCGTCATCGGCGACGGCTACATCGAGGAGGCGTTCCGGGCGGCGCGCGCGGCCGACCCCGGCGCCAAGCTCTGCTACAACGACTACAACATCGACGGCCAGAACGCGAAGAGCAATGCCGTCTACGCCATGGTCAAGGACTTCAGGGCGCGCGGCGTCCCGATCGACTGCGTGGGCCTGCAGGCGCACCTGACGCTGGGGGGCGTCCCGTCCGACATGCAGGCCAACATGCAGCGCTTCGCCGACCTGGGCGTGGACGTCCACATCACCGAACTGGACATCCGCATGTCCACGCCCGCCGACGCCTCCAAGCTCGCCACCCAGGCCAACGACTACAAGAAGGTCGTCTCCGCGTGCCTCGCCGTGCCGCGCTGCACCGTCATCACCGTCTGGGGCATCACCGACAAGTACTCGTGGATTCCCGACGTCTTCCCCGGTGAGGGGGCAGCACTGCTGTTCGACGGGAACTACGGCAAGAAGCCCGCTTACAACGCGTCCCTCGAAGCCCTCGGCGGCACGGACCCAGGCGGCCCGGGCGATCCGGGCACCGTCACCTGCGCCTACACCCGCACCGCGCAGTGGGACACGGGCTTCAACGGCCAGGTGACCATCACGGCGGGCGCCGGCGCGGTCAGCTCGTGGACGGCCGTCCTGACGATGGGCTCGGGGCAGCAGATCAGCGGCCTGTGGAACGGGACCCCGAGCACGAGCGGCAACGTCGTCACGGTGAAACCGGTGAGCTGGAACGCGAACCTCGCTCCGGGCGCGTCCGCCTCCTTCGGGTTCACCGTCAACGCCCCGGGAGGGAACCAGGCGGCCCCGTCCGTCACCTGCGGCAGTCCCTGACGCCCGCTCCGCGAGACCGCCGTCCGGCACGGCGTCGGCTCCCATGCCGCCGTGCCGGACGGCCCCCGGGCGGGCGCCTCCGCCCCCCTCCGGACGATACGAAAGCCGTTATCATCCTCACCGATAGGGCGCTCGAATAACTGCTGCAAATACCTCAACTCCCAATCTTTCCGGCGTTCGAATGCGAGAAAAGCCGTGCGGGGGTTGCCGCATCCGGCCAGGATGCGGGCATGACCTTCCCGCTGATGCCCGGGTACGACCACATCAACGTGGTGGCCCGGCTGGATCCGGTCGCGGACGTCCGAGACCGGGAACTCGGTGAGCGGATCCGGCGGTACCCCAAGCTCTTTCCCGCAGGATCCCCCGAATTCGGCCATGCGGTGCAATTTGGGAAAGAATGGCGGATCGGGTCGCTGGGCGCGGACGGCCCGGCCACCGCCCGCTACAACCTCGCGATCGACCTCCGCACCGCCGCCGCGCAGGAGACCGACCCCCCGACCGCCCGCGCGATGCTCGCGGCGGCCGCGCGCCTCGACCCCGAGGAGGGCGAGCAGCTCGCCAAGGACGAGTGGGAGATCGGCGACCGCCGCTACCGGGTCATCCGGGTGGAGAAATTCATCCTGCTCGGCGACCGCGTGATGGAGCCGCCCCGGTCCACCGACGCCGACCTCTCCGCCGACGCCCTGCTGCGCGACCACCTGCTCGACCCGCCCGCGCCGTGCGGCCAGTGGGAGGCGCAACTCCGGCTGAACCTCGTCGGGCGGCTCCCGGTGCCCGGCACCGTCTCGGAGATGGTCCGCACGGAGGCGCGGCACGCGGTCCGCACGCACCCCGGGGTCGTGCTGCTCCCGCCCACCTTCATCGCGGTGGAGGTCGACGGCGAGGCCTGGGCCCCGCTCACCGGCGGCGACGACCCCGAGGAGGCCCGCGACCGGCTGGCGCGCCACTTCACCGACCTGATGCCGAGGCTCCGCGAGTTCCAGGGCGACTCCCCGTCGGACGCCGAACTCGCCGAGTGGACCGCGATCGCCGACGGCATCCGCGCGACGCCGGGCCACAGGTTCAACGTCCGGGGCCGCGAGTTCCGCACGGTCCGCGTCTGCCGCATGCTCCGCCTGGGCCGCGACGGCCCCGAGGCCCCCCGCCCCTCCGACCAGGACCGCTACGGCCTCCCCACCTTCGGCTGACCCCGCCGCGAAGAGAGATCAGCCGATGTTCAGGTCGCCGTGGACGTCCCTGAGCTGGATCACCTTTCCGGCCCGGCCGTTGAGGACGTTGACCACGCCGTCGTTCGTGGCGGCGGCGTTGGTCTGGGCCTGGTTCCAGAGATTCCGCAGCTCCACGCCGAATCCGGGATCCTCGGCCATGAGGCGCTCGACGGCGCCCGCGAGCCTGGCGATCTGGTCGGGAGCCGGATCGCCGGCCGCTCTCTCCAGGGCCTCCTCGTCAGCCGGACGTCCCCGGAACCGTTCGCGGACTCGCCGAGAGAGTTCGGCGACGGCGGCCCGGACCGGTTCTCCGGCGACCTCGACTGCTTTGCCCGCCATCGCGGTCGCGACTGCGACGGTCATCGGATCTGTCACCCTCACAGTTCATCACGACGACCCCGCCAAGCCAATAACCGAAACCAGCATGACTTGCCGAATTTTTCTCGACCGCAACGTCAATTAATAGCGATCCAGAAAGGCAAGGTAACTTGAAGAGTGGATCGGGCGCGAATCCTCTCGTCCGCCATGTCATGGGATGGATCGATGGTGCAGTCTCCCGACGAACGGGACCGGTGGGCCAACGAACTGACCGGAACGATAGCGGGTTCCAGCGTCCAGGCAGGTTCCATCGCCGGCGGTGTCCACATCACCATGCCGCGAAGCGCGTCTCTTCCCGCTCCGGCACAACTTCCGGCGCCCGGGCTGTTCGCCGGCCGCCACGACGAAATGGCGGAACTGCGTGCGCACGTGGGGCGGCAGGGGCTCGTCGTTATCACTGGGGCAGGCGGTGTAGGGAAGACCACACTGGCCCTGCACTGGTTACACGAGCTGAAAGACGAATACGAGGGCCAGTTATTCGTCGACCTGCGCGGATTCTCCGGAGCCGATCCGCTTCCCCCGGACGAGCCGTTGGAACGCTTCCTGCGGGCGCTCGGTGCGCTTCCGGAGAGCATCCCGCCCAGCATCGACGAGCAGGCGGCACTGTTCCGATCCATGACCACGGGAAGCCGCCTCATCGTTCTCCTCGACAACGCGGTCTCGGCGGCCCAGGTCAGGCCGCTGCTGCCCGGCGCGGGCGGGTCACTGGTCGTGGTCACCTCCCGGCGTCGCCTGTCGGGACTCGTCGTGGACGGCGCACGCTTCGTGGACGTCGATCCGCTCGGTGTGACGGGTGCGCTGGAACTGCTGGAGCGTCTGATCGGTGCGGAGAGGATCAGGGCCGAACGCGAGCACGCCCGATCGCTCGTGGCACTCTGCGGGACGCTGCCGCTCGCGGTCTGCGCGTCGGGCGCCCGCCTCGCCGCCCGGCGGCGCTGGCCGATCGCCCGCGCCGTCGCCGAGCTCGACGACGAGGCGCGCCGCCTGTCGGCCTTGCGCACCGGAGAGGGAGACATCTCGGTGGACGCCGTGTTCAACACCTCCTACCAGGCTCTCGACGACGCCCACGCACGTGCCTACCGGCTGCTCGGCGTCCATCCCGGGACCGACTTCGATGTGGCCGCGGCCGCGGCCCTGCTCGGAACAGACGAAGACCACGCCGCAGACCTGCTGCACGATCTGGTGGACGCCAGCCTCCTGATCGAAGGCGGAGACGAGCGCTACTTCTTCCACGACCTGGTACGGCTGCACGCCCGTGACAAGGCCCATGAACCGACAGCCGCACTCGACCGAATGGAGGCGCTGGCTCGGTTAGCGGACTGGTACCTCACGTCCGCGGTCACCGCCGACCTCCTCCTGATGCCCGGACGGTGGCATCTGGGCGACAAGTACGCGTCCGAGCGGCGCAACGGCGCGCTCACGGACCGTCCCACGGCGCTGTCCTGGCTCGAACAGGAGCGGGACAACCTCGCCGCGGTGGCGCGGGAGGCACATGAGGCCGGGCTGCACCCTGTGACGTGGCAGCTCTGCGAGGCGGGGTGGCCGCTGTTCCTCCACCGCAAGCACTACCGGGCATGGATCCGGATGTATGAGGTAGGCCTCGTCGCCGCCCGAAGCTGCGACGACCCGCGCGCTCAGGCACGGATGCTGGAGGGCCTCGGCGTGGCCCACCTCAACCTTCAGGAGATAGACGCCGCCCGCGATAAGTACGAGGCCGCGCTCGCGTTGGAGCGTCAGACCGGCCATCGGCTCGGCGAGGCGGCGGCCCTGGAAGGGCTCGGTCTCGTCGCGTTCGCCACTGGTGACCTGGCCCCCGCCGTCGGCCTGTTCAGGGAGGCGCGGGACGTGCACGCGGCGCTCGACCGTCCACGCGGCATCGCGCTCATGGAACGACACATCGGCGAAGCGCTCAGCGCGTGGGGGCGGCACGGTGAGGCCGACGCCGCGCTGACCGGCGCGCTGGACACGTTCGTGCGGCTCGACGAGCCCTACCACCAGGCCCGGACCCTGACCTGCCTGGGCCAGGCCCGTCTGCTGGCGGGGCGCCCGGACGAGGCAGCGGAGGCACTCCACGCCTCCCTCGGCGTCGCCCGGGAGGCGGGCGCGCGCCACGTGGAGGCCGGCGCCCTGCGGGAACTCGCCAGAGTGGCGGCGCACCAGGGCGCCGCGGCAGACGAGCGCCGCTTTCTGGAGCAGGCGCTCGCCATTTACACCGAACTCGGCGCCCCGCAGGCAGCACCGGTCAAGGAACGGCTCGACGAAGTTCGGTCCGAACCGCCCGCGCCCCAGGAGCCGCCTGCACAGCCGGATCCCGCACCCTGACCTGAGCGATGGCGTTGCCTCGTACGGCCGTGAGGCGCGTGATCGCGTCGAGCGGAAGTCCCGCCACCATCCAGGCATGGATGGCAGAGGCGTACGCCGACGCGTCCTCCTCGCCGCACCGTTCCCCGAGGACCGGCACGAGTCGTGCCGACCAGCCACGCGCGACCAGAAGGCACCCGCCCTGCGTGTTCACCGCAACGATCAAGCATCCCGGGAAGGCCGCCCTGTGCAGTGCCGGTTCACCGCCGTCCCGCACGATCACGTCCGCACAGGAGAGCAAGGCCCGCGACGTCTCACCGGGCCCGGCCACCAGATGCTCGTCGAGCGGCGGCTCGAAAGGGGCGCCGCCGGCCGGCGAGCGCTCCAGCCGGAGCACCCGGCCTCCGACCAGGACCCGATCCGGTTCCGCACCGCGGCGCTCGGCCGGCTCCTCCCAGACCCGCACCAGCATGACCATCACGCCGCCTGCACGCGGACGGCGGGTGGACACGGCGCCGGAACGGGTAAGACGTCCGGCGGGCGCGCCTGATCCTGCAGTCGCATCAACCGGTACATCTCAGCCCGGATCAGGCGGGCCGCCTCCCCCGGCCGGGAGCTCAGGCCATGGCGAAGCTCGTCGTGCACCCGCTCGGTGAACGCGTGGGCGGCCTCGGCGAGCTGGGGGATGAGCGGCCTGTCCCACTCGACCCGCGGAGCGACCGCCCCGAGCCCGGCGGTGTGCGTCCCAGGCGCCACGCTGTCCTCGGGGAACGCACCGAGCAGCACCGGCACGCCCAACGCCGCGCCGTAGTACGTCACCGAACCATGGTCGCCGACCACCCGGTCGGCGGCGACCAGCGCAGCGCGCCAGCCCTCCTCCGGTGGCAGTAGCCGGACGCCGAGTCGCAGGCAGTCCGCGTGCCATGAGAGCACCTGCCTTCTGCCGTACCACGACCAGATGTGCGGGTGCAGTGCCGCGACGATCTGGTATTCGTCGCGCGGCAACTCGGTCGCCACCCGCAAGAGGACGTCGGGGTGCGCCCCGAACAGCGAGTCCCGGCCCCACGTGGAGCTGACGAAGACCAGTCGCCTGCCGCCGACGGCGCCCAGCGCCCGCCGGTACGCCTCGCGGTAGGGCATACTCGCCGTCAGCCTGTCCAGGCACGGGTCTCCGCAGACGAACGCGACCGGCCGCGCCTCCGGACACTCGCGGTCGAGCATGCTCAGATGCCGCTCGTGCGCCAGGGCCATCGACGAGGGCACGACCCGTCCCGCGACGACGATCCGCTCTCTGATCAGTCCGGTGACCGGCCGCGCGGCGGGAGGTCCGGCGCCCCGCAGGCGGCCGAGCAGCTTGCCGGGGCCGGCCCCGTGGAGGACCGTCATGACAGGGCCGTGCAGGTTCTCCAGCATCCCGTGGCTCGCCGCCACGACGAGGTCGAACCGGGTGGTGACCGCTTGGGACCACGGCAGCACCAGCCCTCCGAGGTCCCGCAGATGCGCGTCCAGTCCGCCGGTGAAGACCGACGCCGGTGCGGCGGTGTAGGCGACGGCCACTCTCCGGTCGGTCTCCAGCATCGGGATGACGTCCGCCAGCCGCGTCGCCGCCGTCAGATGGTGTGCCACCGCGAGGACGGTGCGCTGCCCGGGCATCGTCGCACCCCGCCGGGCGTCCAGTCCGAACGGGCCCGGCACCCAGGGGTGGATAGTCCACTCCATAACAACCTTTCTGTCACGCGTCGATCGGACGATCGGCCGGGCACTCGATGCGGAACGGCGGCGAGACCGGTTCCGCGACGGGGATCGTGGCAGGCTGCGGCAGGCGCAGGAGCCTGTACATCGTGCGGCGGACGGCGCGGTCGAACCGCCCCGGCTCCGAGGTGATCCGCCTGACCACCGCCCGGACGCGCTCCGGCCGCCATCGCGCCGCCGCCTCGGTCAACTGCTCCAGGACCGGGCGGTGCGCCACCAGCCGGACACCGCCTGGGATCGGCACGGCCGAGGGAGGCGCTCCCGCGCGAGGCGGGCCGCCGGTGATCATTACCGGGACGCCGGTGATCGTGCCGTACCGGGTCACCGGGCCGGGCGGCCCGATGATCCAGTCGGCGGCGACAAGGGCGGCACGCCAGTCCGCGTCCGGCGGCAGGAGCCCGAGGCCATTCCGCAGCTCGGTCGCGCTGGGTCCGCCGGCACACGGGTACGGCCCAGGTCCGTGGAGACCGAGGACCTGGAAGTCCTCGGCGGCCAGTTCGGTGAGCAGGCGGTGCACGAGAGTTCCCGAACCGCCGCGGGCAACCTGGCAACGACCCGAGGCACCGGCCGCAGGAAGCGCCACGACGACGAGTTTGCGATGCCTGCCCACCCCGAGAGCACGCCGGTAGAAGTCGCGGAAGGGCAGGCTCGCGACGATCCGGTCGTGGATGGAGTCGCCGACGGTCACCACCTCCGTGGCCGTCCCGGCCTCGGTCGGCATGGGACGGTCCATCTCATGGGCGCAGGCGAGAACCACCGGCCCCCCGCGTCCTTTCCTGCTCCCCGGGTGCGATGCACGTTCCGTACCCGTCCCCGGAAGCATGATCGTCGGCGCCGACGGCCCCTGTCCGGGCAGCGAGGAAGCGGCGACGACGAGGGCGAAGTCACCAAACCGCGCCTCGCGCCAGGGCAGCGGCACGGCGCCCGCGTCCCGGAGCAGCGCCCCGACCGCCGCCTCGGACGGCCCTGGCGGTGCCGTGAAGAGCACCCGCAGCCGCGGATCGACGCCCGCCAGCCGGGCCGTGTCCAGAACGGGCTGCCCGAGATCGGGCGAGTCCACCACCACCAGCACCGTCCGCCGGTCCCCCAGTCCGCCCCACCAGCCAGGATCGAACCGGCTGAGCGCCCGGCGCCATTCGAAACCCATTGGCCCCGTCAACGAACCCCCTTCGACCTCGGATGTTGTCATCCGTTCCTCCGTCGCGGATCGAAATGACCCGCTTCTGGAATCGAGTGTCGATCGGAGAACTTGACGAAAACTTGCAGTCGGCCTGACTCGGCAAGTAGGTGCGACCCCTGGCGGCCATGTGAACTATGACCGGAACTCTGGTCATGCCGGGCTCCCGATGCCAAAATCGGCTCAGGAGGAAATTTTCCACAAAGGGGCGCCGGGTGGAGTTCCGTGTCTTAGGCCCCGTTGAGCTGTGGATCGACGGCCAGCGGCGCGACCTCGGAACGACCAAGGAGCGATGCGTGCTGGCCGCGCTCCTGCTCACTCCACGGCAACCTGTACCCGCTGAGATTCTCATATTTCGCGTATGGGGCGACACCCCTCCCGCCAAAGCTCGCCAGGGACTCCACACCTATATGGCACGTTTACGGAACCGGCTGGAAGGCGTGGAAGACGTCGCCCTCGTGTCGCGACAGGGCTCCTACCAAATCGACATCGCCGACGAGGCGGTCGACCTGCATCTGTTCCGGCGGTTGCGCGGTCAGGCACGGGCGATAGCCGAGAGCGGCGACGACGAGTACGCCCTGGACCATCACCGAAGGGCGGCCGCGCTCTGCCGCGCCGAGCCGCTCGCCGACCTCACCGGCGACTGGGCCGAGCGCACCCGCCGCAATCTGGAGGAGGAACTGCTCGCCGCCGCACTCGACCGCATCGAACTGGAGCTCCAGCGCGGCAACCACGCCGATGTCCTCCGCGAGCTGTTCGACCTCACCGAACGCCACCCTCAGGACCAGCGGCCGGTCGAGCGGCTCATGATGGCCCTTTACCGGTGCGGCCGGCAGACCGAGGCGCTGGAGGTGTATCGGCGTACTCACGGCCTCCTCGTGGAGGAGACCGGCACGGAGCCGGGTCCAGGGCTGCGGCAGCTCCAACAGCAGATCCTGCGGTCCGACCCCGCGCTGCTGCGTGTTCCCGGCACCCAGCTGAGCGTCGACCGGTCTCCGCACACGCTGCCCCACGACCCGCGGGTGTTCGTCGGGCGCGACGAAGAACTCCAGCAGCTCATGGACATGGTGCCGACCGTCCGGGAGCGGGGGCCCGCGGGCCCGCCGAGCACGTCCACGGTCACCGTCATCACCCTCGACGGAATGGCGGGCGTCGGCAAGACGGCGCTGGCCGTCCGCCTGGCACACCGCCTGGCCGAGCACTTCCCCGGCGGTCAGATGTTCCTCTCCCTACACGCGCACGACCCTCGGCAGCAGCCAGTCGACCCCGCCGACGCGCTCGACACGCTGCTCCGCATGATCGGGCTTCCGGCAACCCGCGTGCCGCGGGCGCTGGACGAGCGCGCCGCGTTGTGGCGGTCCGAGCTGGCGGCGAGCCGCGCGATCCTCGTGCTGGACGACGCTGCGGGCCACGAGCAGGTGAGACCGCTGCTGCCGGCGTCCGCCGGGTGCCTGGTGATCGTGACCAGCCGCCGACGGCTGACCGGGTTGCACGACTCCTGGCCGCTCTCGCTGGACGTCCTGCCGGTGCGAGACGCGACGGCCCTGTTCACGGGCATCGCGGGGGCCGGGCGCGCCGAGGCAGGCGACGACGTCAGGGAGGTGGTCGAACGTTGCGGGCGACTGCCGCTGGCGGTGGGCATGGTTGCGAGCCGGCTGAGGCACCGCCGTGCCTGGACCACCCGCGACCTCCTCGTCCGGTTGTCCCCCGACGACCGGCGACTGGACGAGGTGCGGGACGAGGGGCGCGAGATCACCACCGTGTTCGAGATCTCCTATCGCGGGCTTCCCCCGTCGCTCGGCGACGCCTTCCGCGCGTTCGGGTTGCATCCCGGGCCCGACTTGACGGCACACGCGGCCGCGGCGGCACTCGGACGCCCAGTGCGGGAGGCCGAGCGGATCCTGGAGGACCTCTTCGACCGCCATCTGATCACCGAACCGGTCGGCGGCCGCTACCACTTCCACGACCTCGTGAACGACTACGCCCGCCGCCTCTCCCGCGAGACCGACTCGGACGAGGAGCGCCGCCGGATCGTTCATAGGATCCTGGACTTCTACCTTGCCGCGGCCGAGCGGGCGGACCGGCTGATCTCCCCGCACCGCCCTGCGCACGGCATGCAACTGGTCCACCAACCCCCGGAGCTCCCCTCGCCGCTGGATGAGGCGGAGGCCGCCAAGTGGTTCGCCACTGAGCATCACTGCCTGCTGAACGCGGCTGCCGAAGCCGAACGCGCGGGACTGCCCGACCATGTTGTCGGGTTCGCCCGGGTGCTCGCCGGATACCTGGAGTCGCAAGGCCACTGGGATGCGGCTGAACGACTCCACTCCCGCGCGATCATCGCCCTCGGTGACGGAGATGCCGGGCCGAGTCTCGCCCGCGCTTTGTCGGACCGCAGTCTCGTCCGGTTCCGCGGCGGCGAGTATGACAGCGCGCTGGAGGACGCCGAAAGAGCCCTGGCGGTCTTCAGGTCGGTAGGTGAACGACACGGCGAGGCCGACATCCTCGATCACATCGGCCTCATCCAGTGGCATCTCTCCCGGTTCCCCGATGCACTCGCCCACGGGGAGGAAGCGCTTGCCATCCACCGGTCATTAGGCGACCGGCGAGGCGAGGCAAAGAATCTCGATCACACCGCCATATATCTGGAGTACATGGGTCGGTACCGGGAGGCCGAGCAACTACGTCTCCGCGCCTTGGCACTCTTCACCGAGGTCGAGGATCCGCGCGGCAGGACAATGGCTCTCAACAATATGGGCGATCTTATGCTGCGCATGGGTGCCGTCGACAAGGCCGTGGAGTACTACGGGCGGACGGCCGCCGCGGCGGCGGAGCTCGGACGCCAGCACCAGGCCATCATGCTCATCAACCTGGGCAATGTCAGCAGGCATACCGGTGACCACGAGAGGGCCTTGGAGCACTATCGAAAAGCACTCGCACTAGCGATGGAACTGGGCGACCGGCGAAACCAGGTCGAGACTTTGATTGGCATCGGCGCCACATTCCAGGACACCGGCCGCTACGGCGAGGCTCTCATCCATCACGAGCGTGCACTGGCGATCTCTCAGAGCATTAGCGAGCGGTACGAGGAAGCGCTCGCCCTCCGGCACCTGGGCGAGACGCTGACGGCGTCCGGCCGGTACCCGGCCGCCATCGAGCACCTCCAACGAGCCGGCGACCTCGCCGCCTGCATAGGCGTGCCGGACGAGATCGGCAAGACGCTGGAGAGCCTCGGCACCGCCTTCCTGCACGTCCAGGGGCAGGACAAGACCCGGGAGTACTGGGAGAAGGCCGCCCGAATTTTCGAGTCCCTCGACCTGGCCGAGGCTGAGAATCTCCGAACCCGCCTCCGCCGCCTCGACGAGGCCACCGGCACATAGCGCGGACGTACCTCTTCCGGCCGAAGGCCGCATGCGGCGCCACCGGGGACACAAATCCGGCATGAGGTCTAAATATGGACTAAAAGTACAATTCCAAAACGGTTCACATCACTTGCTTTCGACCGATAGAGTGGCAGCGCAAGGGGGAACCCACTTCACACTCCTCTAGAAAAGTAGGTCAACACCGAATGATGCGCACTGTCGCGGTGGCCGTCACGGCCTTGATCGTCCTAGTGATCGACGCAGGAGGGGCCAGCGCCGCAGTGCTGGTACATATGACCTGAGCTGATCATTCGACGTATCGGGTGGGACCGCACGGCAGGTCCCACCCTTTCCTGTGTCTGCGACGGATAAGGTGAAGTCCGCCGCGCCGACGCGTCAGAAGATCTTGTTCGAAGGTTAGTGGGCAAGTGGCCTGTTTTTCACCCTTCGCGTGGCATGATCACCGAAATTTGGCCAGATCGAAGGGCGGGCGGATGGCTGGTAGGTGGGTGGTCGCGGGGGCGGCGGCGGTCGTGGTGGTCGGGGTCGGGTGGGGTCCGGCGCGGGCGGACGCGCCGGCCGGTGACGGGGCCGGGTCGGGGGAGCGCGCCGACGCGGCAGGGGCGCGGGCCCGCGTCTCGGCCGAGGTCGGGGACGTGCGGTTCACCTCCTCCGAGAGGCTCGCGTCCGGGGCGACGTTGCGGGGGTTCGAGACGTCCGGGGCCGGCGGGGCGGTCGCCGGGAATCTGGTGGACGTCGACCTGCGGCAGGCCGGGGTCGGGCTCCTGCGGCCCCCCGTGGTCGCCGCAAGGCGCACGGTGTCGGCGATGGCGGACGCGCAGAACGCCGTGGCCGGGGTGAACGGCGACTTCTTCAACATCAGCGAGACCCATGCCGGGGTGGCGCCCACGGGGTCGTCGTCCGGGCCCGAGGTGGACGGCGGCCGTCCGCTCAAGGGCGCCGTGCCCGACGGGCAGCGCTTCGGGCCCTCGCTGCCGCCCGGCACGTCCGCCGAGGACGTCATCGGCGTCGGCGTCGACCGGCGCGGGCACGTGGGGCGCCTTCGCCTGGCCGGGAGTGTCCGCTCCGGCAGGACGTCCATCGCCCTGCGCGGCCTCAACCAGTACGCGCTCCCGGTCGGCGGCGTCGGGGCCTTCGGTCCCGAATGGGGGGAGGTGTCGCGGCAGCGCGCGGTGTGCGGGACGGACAAGGTGCGCAACGACCCGTGCAGCACGGACACCGCCGAGGTGACCGTGCGGCGGGGCGTCGTGACGGGAGTCTCCGGCACGGTGGGCGGCGGCGCGATCCCGTCCGGCACGACCGTGCTCGTCGGCCGGGAGAAGGGCGCCGGCGCGCTGCGCCGCCTCAAGCCCGGCGACCGGGTGCGGGTCTCCTACCGCTTCACCGGGCCGGTCCGCTTCCGGTTCGCCGTGGGCGGGTTCCCGATCCTGCGCGACGGCAGGCCGCTGGACGGCCTGAGCGCCACCGGCCCGGCGCCGCGCACGGCGGCCGGGGTGAGCCGCGACGGCCGGCACTTCTACCTCGTGGTGGTGGACGGCAGGTCCGAGCGCAGCGGCGGCCTGACCGTCGCCGAACTGGCGTCCCTGCTCGACAAGGCCGGCGCCGACGACGCCGTGAACCTCGACGGCGGCGGCTCCTCGGCGCTCGTCGCCCGGTCCCCCGGCGAGCCCGCGGTGACCGTCCGCAACACCCCGTCGGACGGCTCAGAACGCGCGGTCGCCAACGGCATCGGCGTCTTCACACCAGACCGCCCGCACCGCCCTCGCCCGGGTGGCGCGCGTTAACGGGGCTAGGAGGACTTCTTGTCCTGTTGGCGCTTGTCGCGGACGTAGATGATGTTCGCCTTGCCGTCGCCGGGGCTGCGGCGGTCCAGGACGAACAGCGTCGTCGCGGCGATCAGCTCGTTGAGCTTGGCGTAGCCGTAGTTGCGGGAGTCGAACTCGGGGCGCTGCTTGGTGATGATGTGGCCGACGGACGCCAGGGCGGCCCACCCGTCCTCGTCGGAGGCCGCCTCGACGGCGTTGCGGAGAAGGTTGACGAGGGCGGCGTCCTTCTTCAGCTTGGCGGCCGGTGTCGGGGGCGCCGGCTTGAGCGTCGCGGCGGCCGGGGTGGTGGCGTCCTGGTCGTACAGCAGGTTCTCGATGTAGATGAACTTGTCGCACGCCGCCACGAAGGGCTTGGGCGTCTTGCGCTCACCGAAGCCGTACACGGTCAGGCCGGACTCGCGGATGCGCGCGGCCAGGCGGGTGAAGTCGCTGTCGCTGGAGACGAGGCAGAACCCGTCGAAGCGGTCGGAGTACAGCAGGTCCATCGCGTCGATGACCATCGCCGCGTCGGTCGCGTTCTTGCCCTTGGTGTAGGCGAACTGCTGGACCGGCTGGATCGACTGGTCGAGCAGCCGCTCCTTCCAGCCCCGCAGGCTGGTGCCCGTCCAGTCGCCGTAAGCCCGCTTGACATGCGCGGTCCCGTACTTCGCGACCTCGGCCAGCAGGGCCTCGACGATCGCGGCCTGCGCGTTGTCGGCATCGATCAGTACCGCCAGCCTGGCAGTGTTCTCGCTGACCATACGCACCTCCCGAACGCCACCGAGCCGCTCGGCCGAGCGGCGTGGCCAGTACATCAGAGGTCGTGCACGCCCTGCCGGATGCCCGGCATGGGCCAGCGGGTCGCCGGAAGCGCCGACCGCAATACGATCGCGGGTTCCGCACTCGCCGCGGATCTGGAACCACTGGTTGGGCGCCGGGCGTCGTGCCGGTGTCCCGGTGGCGTCCGGAGCCGTCCCCGTTCGACGAGCCGCCGGAGGTGGACGCCTTCTGCGGCGTCGCCCGCGTCAGCGGCTGAAGGCGAGGAGGGCGTAGCCCTTGTCGTTGGGGTAGGGCGTGAACATGTCGCCGGTCAGGACGTAGACCATGCCGTGCGAGACCACGGCGCCGCCTCCGCCGGCCAGGGAGCCGCCGCGGGCGGTGCCGCCGTCGACGGTCGGGAAGTCGGCGATGGTGTCGAAGCTCCAGAGGACCTCGCCGGTGCGGGACGAGTAGGCGCGCATCTTGCCGTCCATGCCGCCCTCCCAGACGAGGCCGGGGGTGGTCGTCACGGCGGGCGGGTGGCCGAGGCGGCACACCTTCGGGTACTGGGCCGCGCCGCCGGTGGTGCAGCCGTCCGCCGGGTTCGGCGTCTTCCAGACGACGTGGCCGTTGGACGGGTCGAGCGCGAACAGCGTGCCCGGGTTCGCCATGTAGGTGGCGACGTAGAGGCGGTGGCCGTCGTAGCTCGCGCCCCACTGGATCCCGCTCAGGCCGCCGCCCGGCATCGGCGTGGACAGCTGGCGCTGCCAGACGATCTCCCCCGTGCGGGCGTCCAGGACGTGGTAGACGCCGACCTTCTGGCCGATGCCGATGAGGCTGCGCCCGTGCACGGTGAACAGGCTGGGCGCGGCGCCGAGGTCGAAGTCCAGGGCGGTGCCGTCGGGGAGGTTGGGGCAGTACTGCTGGTCTTCGGGGGACGGGCTGCTGCACTCGCGGCGCCAGGTGTCGACGTCGGTCATCTTGCGGGTCCAGCGCGGTCTCCCCGTCCTGGCGTCCAGGGCGAGGACGGAGTCGAAGTGCCCTCCGCTGCCGCTGTAGTTCTGGCCGGTGCCGACGTAGAGGGTGCCCGTGGCGGAGTCGATGGACGGGCTGCTCCACACGCCCGCGCCGGACGGCGTGTAGCGCGGCACCCCGTTCGGCCAGGTGCCGTCCTGGCGCGGCTCCGGGACGGTGTAGAAGCGCCAGTCGAGCTCGCCCGTGTCGGTGTCCAGGGCGTCGACGTGGCCGCGGAACGTGCAGCAGGGGTGCTCCTTGCCCATGAGGTTCTCGCCGCTGGACACCCCGACATAGACACGGCCCCGGTAGACGATGGGGGAACTGGTGACGGTGGCGCTGACGTGGTCGTCGATCCGTTTCGCCCAGTCGAGCTTGCCGGTGTCCTGGTCCAGGGCGTACATGTAGCCGCGCGTGTCTCCGAAGAACACCCGGCCGTGGGAGACGGCCGCGCCGTCGCGGACCTGAGCGAAACCCGTCCCGACGGTGCCGAGGTCGAACTCCCACTTGGCCGCGCCCGTGCGGGCGTCGCGGGCGCGGAAGCGTCCGTCCGGGCCGCCGAAATAGACGGTGCGGCCCACGACGGCGGGCTGGCTGTGGGGGGCGCCCGCCTGCTTCGGGAAACCGAAGGCCCATCTGAGCCTGAGTCCGCCGACGTTCGCGGGCGTGATGCCGCGTTCGGCCGGGTTGTACCGGGTGCCGTTCAGGTTCTGCTGCCAGGTCGGCCAGTCGCCGGGCAGGGGGCGTCCGGACGCGGCCGGTCCGGGGGCGACGGACGCGCTGACGGCCAGGCACGCGGCGGCGGTGAGCGCCGCTGCCCGTCTGCTGTGACGCATGGGATCTCCTTCACGGGGTTCTGGTTCCGGGGAGGGCGCCCCGGACGAGCCGGTCGCGGAGGGCGCCGGCATTGCGGCGGCTGACGGTCAGCCGCGCGTCGCCGAGCCGGAGCGTGCACCGCCCCGACTCGACGACCATCTCCTCGACGTGGGCGAGGGCGACCAGATGCGACCGGTGGATGCGGACGAATCCGGCGTCCCGCCACGCCTCCTCCAGCGCGGCCAGCGAGACCCGGACGAGGTGGCTGCCCGTGCCCGTGTAGAGGCGGGCGTAGTCGCCGTGGGCCTCGGCGTACCGGACGTCCGACCGCCGGACGAACCGGACCGCGCGCCCCACCCCGACCGGGATCACCTCGTCGGCGGCCTCCCGCCGCCCGCCGGCGTCGACCACGAGGACGACCACTGTGGCGTGCATGCGCACATGGAAACCGCGGGGCCGATCGATGATCAAGGGCGGGGTGGGACATCTGTCACGTCCGGCACAGGTCGTGGCACCGGGCGTCAAGGCGCTCAGCCTCCGAAGGGGGCGTGCCGGTTCCAGAAGCCGCAGTGGTGCTGCTCCGCGATCTCGTGGGTGACCTGGCTGTCCCCGGCCGGGACGAGCGAGAGGACGGCCGGGTCCCGGGGCGTGAAGCGCGGCCAGAAGGGCGTCCCGTCCACGGTGGGGTTCCCGGTGCGGGCGAACCCCGTCCACTGGGCGGTGAGCTGCGCGCCGAACGCCTTCTGGTTCGCGGTCGGCTCGGCGCCGCCGGGGAACGGCGACAGGAACGGGCTCTCGCTCACGTGGTAGGAGCCGTTCGGCTTCGTCGGGTCGAGGAAGAACATGGGCGGGGCGTCGGCGTTGTCGGTCTGGTAGGCGAAGACCGGGATGTGCCTGGCCAGCCGCTCGTCGTTGAGGAGCGCGGGGCACACGGAGTTGGAGTCGGCGACGATCGTCCGGTACGCGATGAACGCGGACGGCGCCGGGAAGCGCTCCAGCGGGTACAGCTTCAGGACGCGGCTCGCGAGCGGCCCGTACTGCTGCCGGACGTACTCCCGGTACTTCTCGGGGGTGTCGGCGGACGGGAGCTGGACCTCGTCCCGGTCGACGCCGTGCATCAGCGTGACCTTGTTGACCCTCCCCTCGGCGAACGCCCGGGCGGGCGACATCGGGAGGATCTCGCCGTCCACGATCGGGCCCTGCGTCCCGGTGTCCGGTCCGATGCCGTTGCCGGCCTGCGAGAGCAGCTTGTCGACGGGCAGGGCGCGCAGGCAGGCGGCGTCCTCGCAGCCGAGCGCGGCGGCGAACCGCTCACCGGCCTTCCGGGCCTCGTCCTCGCTCGGCAGCTCGGCCTTGCAGTCCTGCGGCTGCCACTGGACGTCCACGCCGAGCAGCGAGTTGTACTCGCCGCTCTGCGCGATGCCCTTCTGGAACAGGCCCTTCGCGGCCGGGGACGCGGTGTTGGCGCAGACGCTCGACCCTCCGGCGGACGCGCCGTAGATCGTCACGTTGCGGGGGTCGCCGCCGAAGCGCGCGATGTTGCGCCGGACCCATCCCAGCGCGGCCTGCTGGTCCCGCAGCGCGTAGTTGCCCGCGTGGGCGCCGAACCCCTCGTGCGCCATGAACCCGAAGATCCCGAGCCGATAGTGCACCCCGACGTTGATGACGCCGCCCTCCCTGACGAGGTGCGTCCCGTCGGACGGCGACCCGAGCCGGAACCCGCCGCCGTGCAGCTCCACCATCACCGGCAGCGGCCGGCCGCCGGTCCTCTCAGGGGCGGTGATGTCCAGCGTGAGGCAGTCCTCGCTGGTCGAGCCGGGTCCGAGGCCGGGCGGCTGCGGGCACGCGCTCCCGCGCCGGGTCGCCTCCAGGGTGGACGTCCAACCCGCGGGCGGCGCGGTCGGCGCCCACCGCAGGTTCCCCACGGGGGGCGCCGCGTAGGGGACGCCGAGCCAGGAGCGGACGCCGTCCCCCGCCGTCCCGCACACCGGGCCCTTGTCGGTCCGCACGGTCGTCCCCTCCGCGCAGGTCGGGGCCTCTCCGGCGCGCGGCCCGTCCTGCGCCCGGGCGGGCGCCGAGGCCGCGAACGCCACGGCCGCCGCTCCCGCCGACGCCGCCGAGGCGACCGCGAGAAGCCATCTTCTGGACTGCATGTCTGACCGTCCTCACCGCGTGGGTCTCCTGCCGGACGGCCCGAACGTAAGGCGGCCCGGGAGCCCCACGACAGGACATCCCCGGCAGATGCGGGAGAGCGGCGGCGCCGACGCGCCGAACGGCCTCCCCTCACCGCCGAGCGGCGGCTTCCGAGGGGGTTTCCCGGCCGCCGGGGATCTCACTGGGCGGGAGGGGGCGGCGGGGGCGGCGAGGGGCGGATACTCTACCAAACAGTTGTTAGAAAGAGGGTCGCATGGATCTTGAGTTCGGGGCGGCGGACGAGGAGTTCCGCGGCGAGGTGCGGGCGTGGCTGCGCGAGCACGTCCCGGCGCGGCCCCTCCCGTCGCTGGAGACCGGGGAGGGCTTCGCCGCGCACCGCGAGTGGGAGCGGACGCTCGGCGCGGCGCGGCTGGGCGTGGTGTCGTGGCCGGAGGAGTACGGCGGGCGCGGCGCGTCGGTGCTCCAGTGGCTGGTCTTCGAGGAGGAGTACTACGCGGCGGGCGCGCCGGGACGGGTCAGCCAGAACGGCATCAACCTGCTGGCGCCGACGCTGCTCAAGCATGGGACGCCCGAGCAGCTCGCGCGGATCCTGCCGCCGATGGCGGCGGGCGAGGTGATCTGGGCGCAGGCGTGGTCGGAGCCGGGCGCGGGCAGCGACCTGGCGGCCCTGCGGGCGACGGCGACCCGGACCGACGGCGGCTGGCTGCTGGACGGGCAGAAGACGTGGAGCTCCCGGGCGGCGTTCGCCGACCGGGGATTCGGCCTGTTCCGGTCGGACCCCGAGGCGTCCGGAGATGAGCGGAGCGAACCGGGGGGTGCGGGGGGTCGTCCCCCCGCAGTGAGTAGACACAAGGGGCTCACCTACCTGATGTTCCCGCTGGACGCGGAGGGCGTGACGGTCCGCCCGATCGGGCGCCTGGACGGCAAGCCCGCGTTCGCCGAGCTGTTCCTCGACAAGGTCTTCGTCCCCGACGAGGACGTCATCGGCGGGCCCGGGGACGGCTGGCGGGTCGCGATGGCCACCGCCGGCAACGAGCGCGGCCTCACGCTGCGCAGCCCCGGCCGGTTCACCGCGGCGGCCGAGCGGCTCGTCGAGCTGTGGAAGGAGCGCGCGGACGCCTCCGGCGACGCGCTGCGGGACCGGGTCGCGGACGTGTGGATCAGGGCGCGGGCCTACCGGCTCAAGGGCTTCGAGACGGTCTCGCGGGACGACGACGCCGGCGCGGAGTCGAGCCTGAACAAGGTGTTCTGGTCGGAGCTGGACGTGGCGCTGCACGAGACCGCGCTCGACCTGCTCGGCCCGGACGGCGAGCTGGAGTCGGAGTGGCTGGAGAACTACGTGTTCTCGCTGGCCGGCCCCATCTACGCGGGCACGAACGAGATCCAGCGCAACGTGATCGCCGAGCGGCTGCTCGGCCTGCCGAGGGGGTCCCGGTGAAGTTCGTTCTCTCCGCCGAGC
Source organism: Actinomadura sp. NPDC048021 (assembly GCF_040653135.1). Lineage (NCBI taxonomy): Bacteria > Bacillati > Actinomycetota > Actinomycetes > Streptosporangiales > Thermomonosporaceae > Actinomadura > Actinomadura sp. NPDC048021. The sequence continues at coordinate 76,517 of NZ_JBEZJQ010000011.1, read as the reverse complement.
AGCGGATGTTCGGCGAGACGCTGCGCAAGCTGCTGGGCGCGGCCGGAACCGCCGACGCGGCCCGCGCCTGGGCCGCGGGGGACACCGGGCCGGGGCGCGCGCTGTGGTCGGCGGTCGCCGAGACCGGGGCGTTCGCGGTGGCCGTCCCGGAGGAGGCGGGCGGCGCCGGGCCGCTGCCCGTCGAGCTGGCCGTCGCCGCGGAGGAGCTGGGGCGGGCCGCCGCGCCCGGCCCCTACGTGGAGACGCTCGCCGCCGCCGAGCTGCTGGGCGGGTCGCCGTGGCTGCCGCGCATCGCCGAGGGCGAGGCGGTCGTGACGCTCGCCGTCCCGCACGCCCTGGACGCCGACGTCGCCGACCTGGTGCTCACCGCCGACGGCGTCGAGCGGAAGGCGGCCGGGGAGGCCGCCCGGTCGCTGGACCCGGCGCGGCGGCTGTTCCGCGTCCCCGGGGGCGCGGGGTTCACCGACCTCGGCGTGCTGCTGTGCGCGGCGCAGCAGGTCGGGATCGGGCGGGCGCTGCTGGAGGTGTCGGTCGAGTACGCCAGGACGCGGCGGCAGTTCGGCCGCCCGATCGGCGAGTACCAGGCGATCAAGCACCATCTGGCGAGCGCGATGGTCGAGCTGGAGTTCGCCCGCCCGCTGGTGTTCGGGGCGGCGCTGGCGTACGGGACGCCGAACTTCGCGCGGGACGTGTCCGCCGCGAAGGTCTCCGCGTCCGAGGCGTCCTACGGGATGGCCAAGACCGCGCTCCAGGTGCACGGCGCGATCGGCTACACCGACGAGTACGACCCGTCGCTGTGGATCCGCAAGGCGCGGGCCCTGTACTCGGCGTGGGGCACCGTGGCCGAGCACCGGGCGCGGGTCGTCGCCGCCCTCTAGAGGCGCTCCTTCAGCTTCACGCGCCAGATCTTGCCGGACGCGGTCTTCGGGAGGTCGTCCACGAAGACGACCTCCCGGGGGACCTTGAAGTTCGCGAGCCGCTCCCGGCAGTGCGCGACCAGCTCGTCCCGCGTGGCCGTCCTGCCGGGGCGGAGCCGGACGTAGGCGCGCCCCACCTCGCCCATGCGCGCGTCCGGGACGCCGACGACGCCCGACTCGGCGACGGCGTCGTGGCGGGCGAGGACGTTCTCCACCTCGGCCGGGTACACGTTGAACCCGCCGACGACGAACATCTCCTTGGTGCGCCCGGTGATGGTGATGTTGCCGCGCTCGTCGACGCGCCCGCGGTCGCCGGTGTCGAGCCAGCCGTCGCGGACCGTCTCGGCGGTCGCCTCCGGGTCGTCCAGGTAGCCCTTCATGACGTTGTAGCCGCGCACGAGGATCGCGCCGTCGGTCCCGGGCGGGACCCGCTCGCCGTCGCCGTCGACGATCGCGACCTCGACGTCGGCGATGGGCCTGCCGGACGTGGTGGCGATGGTCTCGTCGTCGTCGTCCACCGAGCAGGCCGTGACCGTGCCGGACGACTCGGTCAGCCCGTACGCGGTCACGACCTCGGGGAACAGCTCCTCCTTGATGCGCCGCACCAGCGCGACGGGCACGTCCCCCGCCCCCGTCACCGCCAGCCGCAGGGACGACAGGTCGCGCTCGTCCCGGCCGGGGGCGTCCAGGAGGGCGGTGTAGATGGTGGGCGGCCCCGGCAGGACGGTGATCCGCTCCCGCTCGATGAGCCGCAGCGTCTCGGGGACGTCGAACGTGCGCTGCAGCACCATCGTGGCGCCCTGGATCACGCACGCCAGCACGCCGGCCTTGTAGCCGAACGTGTGGAACATCGGATTCACGATGAGGTAGCGGTCGCCCGCCCGGACGCCGGTGCGGCCCGCCCACGCCCGGTAGGTGCGGACGTTCTGCTCGTGCGTGACCACGACGCCCTTGGGCCTGCCGGTGGTTCCGGAGGTGAACAGGATGTCGGCGACGTCGTCCGGCGCGACGGCCGCGGCCCGCGCGTCCGCCTCGTCCGGGGGCGCGGCCTTGGCGGTGAAGTCGTCCCAGGAGATCACTCCCGGGCGCGCGGCGCCGTTGAACGTGACGACCGTCCGCAGCGCGGGGAGCCCGGGGGCGCCGGATCCGTCCACGCCGAGCATGCCGGGGTAGTCGATGCCGAGGAACCCGTCCTCCACGAACAGGATCTTCGCGCCGGCCTTGGAGAGCGGCCACCGGGCCTCGTCACCCTTGTAGCGGGTGTTCAGCGGGACGAGCGTCGCGCCGGCGCCGAGGGCGCCGAGCACGGTGACGATCCAGCGCAGGCCGTTCGGCGCCCAGACGGAGATGCGGTCCCCCGGCTCGATCCCGGCGCCGACGAACGCGCCCGTCGCCTGGCGGACCTGCTCGCGCAGCTCGGCGAAGGTGACCCGGACGTCCCCGTCCACGACCGCCTCCGCGTCCGGAAACTCCCTCGCCGCCCGCGCCACCAACCCCGGAACCGTCAGCTCGCTCATGAGCCACCATCATCCCGGTCGCGCCCCCGCCCGGCCTTCGGCGTCCCGGTGACCGGTACATCCATCTCGTCCCGGCAAACGAGGGTGTAGGCGCGGCCCGTCTCGCCGTCCGCTAGGCGTCGCGCACTTCGGCCGTGGCCGTCCGGTAGGCCGCGGCGATGCCGTCGAGCATGCCCACCAGCAGCGGCGCCTGCTCCGGGGAGTAGCGGGCGCCGACCTCGTCCAGGTGGCGGCGGGCCCCGGCGGCGAGGGCGCGGTAGTCGTCGAGGCCGTCCTCGACCAGCTCCACGGTGACCGTCCGGCGGTCGTGCTCGCCGCGGACGCGCCGCGCGTAACCGGCCTTCTCCAGCCGGTCGACCAGCCGGGTCGCCGAGGCGGACGGCAGCCGGAGCTCCTCGGAGATCGCGCCCACCGGCAGCGGGCCGCGCATCTCCAGCAGGATCACGGCGGCGACGTCGAGGGGCCGCAGGCCGAGCCGGTCGGCGACCGCCTCGTTGTGGAGGAGGACCGCGATCAGGAATTCGCGGAAGACGTCCTCTCCCGCCCGTTCGGCACCCACCCGCGCAGGATACTCCGGGGCGATGTATCTTCGTATCGGAGATACTTCACTTTGGAGGGGATATGGAGATCCTCGTCATCGGCGCGGGGGTGGGGGGCCTGGCCGTCGCGCGCGCGCTGCTCGCCGCGGGCCACGAGGTGCGGGTCCACGAGCAGGCGCCCGGGCCCCGGACGGGCGGCAAGGCGGTGCTCATCTGGAGCAACGGCAACGCCGTCCTGCACGACCTCGGCGTGACGCTGGACGGCGCCGGCAACCGCATCGACCGGATCGACGCCCTCACGTCCACCGGGCGGCTGCGCACCGGGCAGGACATCGCGCACGCCGCGTCCCGCTACGGCTTCGAGACGAAGGCCATCGCCCGCCGCGACCTGCTCGGACGGCTCGCCGCCGGCCTGCCGGAGGACCTCGTCCGCCACGGCGCGGCCTGCACGGGCCTGACCCAGGACGGCGACCGCGTCACGGCTTCCTTCGACGACGGATCGACCGACACCGGGGACCTGCTGATCGGAGCGGACGGCCACCACTCGGTGGTGCGGCGTCAGCTGTGGGGCGACGGCGCCGTGCGGCCCGCGGCGTTCGGCACCTGGCAGGGGCTCGGCCCGATCGGGATCGAGCTGACCGGCACCCACCGCCACCTCATGATCACCGGACGGGAGGGGGCGTGCGGGCTCATGCCCGCGGGCGGCGGCCTGCTCCAGTGGTGGTTCGACCTGCGCTGGACCCCCGGCGACCCGCGGCCCGCGTCCCCCCTCGCCGAGTTGCGGCGGCGCTTCGGGCACTGGGCGTCCCCCGTGCCGGAGGTGCTCGCCGCCGCGGCCGACGGCGACGTCGAGTTCTTCGGGCACCACTGGAACAAGGTGCGCGAGGTCTGGGGCGAGGGCCGGGTCACCCTGGTCGGCGACGCCGCGCACACCATGCCGCCCACCCTCGGGCAGGGAGCCAACCAGACGCTTGAGGACGCCTGGGTCCTCGGCCGCGAACTCGCCGGGGCGGGTGACCCGGCGTCCGGGCTGCGCGCCTACGAGAGGGCCCGCCACCCGAAGATCTCCCTGGTCTCCCGCATGGCGCGGCGCAACCCCGCGAACTGGCGCATCCCGCCGCTGGTCGGCCGGCTGGTCCCGGAGACGTCCCAGAGCGCCCTGCTCGCCCGGTTCAGCAACCGGCTCGCGGCGGAGTCCCCCTGACCGCGCTCTCCTGAGGAACCCGGGCTGACCGGCCACGATGTGAGGACTATTCACATTTTGCCGGATCGGTGTTTCACTCGGCGGAGAGCCACTGGACGTCTCCCCCCGGCCGAGGTGCCCCCATGCCCGTCCGCCGTGCCACCCGCGTTCCGATCCTCCTCGTTCTCCTGCTCGCCTTCCTGCCCGTCCCCCGCGCGCACGCGGAGGGCGAGCCGCGCGAGGTGCGCGGCTACGTCGACGCCCACAGCCACCTGATGGCGTACGAGGCGTTCGGCGGCGCGCTCATGTGCGGCAAGCCGTTCGACCCGCGCGGCATCCAGGAGGCGCTGCGCGACTGCCCCGACCACGCCGGCAACGGCGTGCTCGCCTGGTGGGAGAACTTCAACCGGTACGGCACCCCGTTCGGGACCCACGACCCGACCGGCTGGCCGACGTTCAAGGACTGGCCCGCCTACGACTCCCGCACCCACCAGCAGGTGTACTACGAGTGGCTGGAGCGGTCCTGGCGGGCCGGGCAGCGCGTCCTCGTCAACCACCTGGTGGACAACCGGCAGCTCTGCGAGATCTATCCGCTCAAGCGCAACCCCTGCGACGAGATGGCGGGCATCCGGCTCCAGGCGCAGCGGATGCGGGAGATGCAGTCCTTCATCGACGAGCGCAGCGGCGGCCCCGGCAAGGGCTGGTTCCGGATCGTGCGCGACTCGGCGGACGCCCGCCGGGTCATCGAGGACGGCAAGCTCGCCGTCGTCCTCGGCATCGAGACCTCCGAGCCGTTCGGCTGCCGGCTCGTCGGCGGCGCCCCGGCCTGCACGCGCGCCGACATCGACCGGGGGCTGGACGAGGCGCGGAGCCTCGGCGTGGCCTCGATGTTCGTGTGCCACAAGTACGACAACGCGCTGTGCGGCGTGCGGTTCGACGGCGGGGTGGCGGGCGCGTTCGTCAACCTCGCCAACTTCGTCGGCACCGGGCGGTTCTGGCAGGCCGAGACGTGCACCGGCCCCGCCCACGACAACACGATCGCCCCGGCGGGCGAGGTCGGCGACACCCTCCAGCCGATCCTGAAGCTGCTCGGGATGGCGGGGATCACGCTCCCGATCTATCCGAGCGGGCCGCACTGCAACGTCCGGGGGCTCAGCGACCTCGGCGCGTACATGGTGCAGGGGATGATGAAGCGGCACATGATCGTCGAGGTCGACCACATGAGCGCGAAGGCCGCCGGCCGGACCCTCGGCATCCTCGAGGCCGCGCGGTACCCCGGCGTCGTCTCGTCCCACAGCTGGATGGACGCGACGTACCTGCCCCGCGTCTACCGGCTCGGCGGCATGGTGGCCGGGTACGGCAGCGCGGCCGACCGGTTCACCGCCGAGTGGCGGCGGGACAAGGCCCAGCGCGATCCCGCCCGACTGTTCGGCTACGGGTACGGGCTCGACGCCAACGGCATGGGCGCGCTGCCGGAGCCCCGCACGGGCGGGGACGCGGGTCCGCTGCGCTACCCCTTCACGTCGCCGATCGACCCGGCGGTGAAGCTCGACCGCCTCCGCGCCGGGCTGCGCACCTGGGACCTCAACACCGACGGCGTCGCCAACTACGGCCTCGTCCCGGACTGGATCGCCGACCTCCGCGCGGTCGGCGGGCCGGAGATCACCGAGGACATGGCGCGCGGCGCGGAGGTCTACCTGCGGATGTGGCGCGGCGCCGAGGAGGCGCCGTCCTGAAAGACCGGTAGGCTTCACGGCATGCGTTGACCCCTGCCCGGAAGCCGGGCACCACCGACGTCTCCTTCGTGACACGCGACCTGAACCGGAGCACACGAAGGAGACGTCAACCATGAGCACGTCGATCCGCATCGACGTTCCCGAGGCGCTCGCCGCCTCGCACAGCAAGCACTTCGGCGCGTCCGGCCGCGCCTGGATCGCGGCGCTGCCCGACCTGGCCGACGCGTTCCTGGAGCGCTGGGCCCTGCGCCTGGACGGTCCGGGACGGCACGGCATGGCCTCGCTCGTGCTGCCGGTGACCCGCGCCGACGGCACGCCCGCCGCGCTCAAGCTCCAGCCGGTCACCGACGAGCACGCCACCGAACCGGTCGGCCTGCGCGTATGGGACGGCGACGGAGCGGTGCGCCTGCTCGACCACGACGCGGACACCGGCACGATGCTGCTCGAACGCCTGGACGCGGCCCGGCCGCTGTCGTCGGTGGCCGACGACGACACCGCCGTCGGCGTGCTGGCCGAGCTGCTGGTGCGCCTGGTCGCGGCGCCCGCGCCCGAGGGGCTGCGCCGCCTGGCCGACATCGCCGCCGCCATGCTCGACGAGGTTCCCGGGGCCGTGCCCGCGCTGCGCGACCCGGCCGACCGGCGGCTGGTGCGGACGTGCGCCTCGGCCGTGGCCGAACTGGTCGGCGAACCCGGCGACCGCCTGCTGCACTGGGACCTGCACTACGACAACGTCCTCGCCGCCGAGCGGGAGCCCTGGCTGGCCATCGATCCCAAGCCCCTCGCCGGCGACCCCGGATTCGACCTGCTGCCGGCGCTGGACAACCGCTGGGAGGAGGTGGTGGCGAGCGGTGCGGTCACCCGGACGGTCCTGCGCCGCTTCGACCTGCTCACCGAGGCCCTCGGCCTGGACCGGAAGCGGGCCACCGGCTGGACGCTCGGCCGCGTTCTGCAGAACGCGCTGTGGGACGTCGAGGACGGCGAGACCGCCCTGGACCCCGCCCAGGTCGCCATCGCCACCGCCCTGCTCCGCCACCGCGCCGGATGACGTCGCAGAGGCGGGCCGTTCTCACCCGCGCGGGCTGAAGGCCCGCGCCGCGCCGGGGGGCCCCGGGGGGGGGGGCGGGGGGGGCCGGGGGGGGGGGGGGCGCGGGGGCCGGGGGGGGGGGCGCGGGGGTGGGGGCGGGCCGGGGCTGTGGGGGCCCGCCGGGGCCCCGT